>NZ_JBFAET010000031.1:0-69818 GCF_040642095.1 Streptomyces sp. NPDC020362 | reverse complement strand
TGGTCCTCACCGGCTTCGCCGTTCTCCTGCTCGTCGTACGACCCGAGCAGTTCGTCCGCCAGCGTCGGCAGATCGTCCAGCGGGGTCTCCTCGGCCCAGTCGGAGCGCGGGCGGCGGCGGGGCGTGCCCTCGGCGTCGACCTGGGGCATCTCGCGCGTACCGCCCTCGGAGCCGTCGGGGCCTGCCGCGGGCCGCTCGTCGCGGAAGAAGCCGGACGGCACCCGGTCCGCCGGAGAGTCAGCCCGTACGGGCGGCAGCACGGCGGTCTCGTCGGCGGAGACGGGCGGCAGCACGGCGGTCTCGTCGGCCGCGCCCGGAGCCACCGCCGGCAGCACCGCCGTCTCGTCCGCGGCGCCCGGAGCCACCGGCGGCTGCGGCAGCTCGGCCGTCACCTCGGAGTCGGGGGCGGAACCGGCCGTCCGGGCATCCGCGGCACGCTCCTCGCGCACCGGCCGCAGCACCGTCGTCTCCTCCGTCCCCGGTGAGACGACCGGCGTCGGAACCGTCTCCTCCGCACCGCGCGACGGCGTCGCGCCCGCACCCGGCGACACCACCGGCGTCGGCACGGTCATCGCGTCCGAGGTCACGCCCGGCGCCGTCGGCCGCGGGGCGCTGGACCGGCGGGCCGCCGCGTCGGCCGCCGCCGCTGCCTCTGCCGCCTGACGGCGGGCCTCCTCGGCACGCAGCAGGGCCTCCTCGGCCTTGCGCTGCTTCTCCAGGCGCTGTGCCTCGGCCTCGGCGCGCAGCCGTGCCTCCTCCTCGGCCTGCTTGCGCCGCTGCTCCTCCTCGGCCCGGCGACGGGCCTCCTCCTCGGCGCGGGCCTTCTCCTCCGCAAGAAGCCGCTGCCGCTCCTCCTCGGCCCGGCGCCGCGCTTCCTCGGCCCGCTGCCGGGCCTCCTCCGCCTGCCGTTCGGCCTCGCGGCGCTGCGCCTCCTCCAGCTCGCGGCGCTTGCGCTCCTCCTCTTCGGCGCGCAGCTTGGCGAGCTGCTCCTGGCGCTCGCGCTCCAGGCGCTCCTCCTCGGCCTTGCGGGCGGCCTCTTCCTCGGCCTTGCGGCGGGCCTCCTCCTCGGCCTTCCGCCGCGCCTCCTCCTGGGCCTGGACCTCGGCCTCGGACAGCGGCAGCACGGTGTCGAGGCGGTGCCGGATCACGGTGGTGACCGCCTCGGGCTCCTGCCCGGCGTCCACGACCAGATAGCGGCCGGGGTCGGAGGCGGCGAGCGTGAGGAATCCGGCCCGCACGCGCGCGTGGAACTCGGCCGGCTCCGACTCCAGGCGGTCCGGTGCCTCGGTGAACCGCTCGCGGGCGGTCTCCGGCGAGACGTCCAGCAGGACGGTCAGGTGCGGGACGAGCCCGTTGGTGGCCCAGCGGTTGATACGGGCGATCTCGGTCGGCGACAGGTCGCGGCCGCCGCCCTGGTAGGCCACTGACGAGTCGATGTAGCGGTCCGAGATGACGACCGCGCCGCGCTCCAGGGCGGGCCGTACGACGGTGTCGACGTGCTCGGCGCGGTCGGCCGCGTACAGCAGCGCCTCCGCGCGGTGCGACAGGCCCGCCGAGGACACGTCCAGCAGGATCGAGCGCAGCCGCTTGCCCACGGGGGTGGCCCCCGGTTCGCGAGTGAGCACGACCTCGTGGCCCTTGGCGCGGATCCACTCGGCGAGGGCCTCGGCCTGGGTGGACTTGCCTGCGCCGTCGCCGCCCTCCAGGGCGATGAAGAACCCGGCCGCCGCAGGCGCCTCGACGGGGTCGTCACCACCGAGCAGCGCGTCCTTGAGGTCCTGCCGGAGCGGGATGCCGGAGCGGTCGTCCACCTTGGCGAGCACCACCGCGGCCACCGGCAGCAGCAGCGCGCCGACCAGCATCAGCGTGAACGAGGCGCCGCCGTGCGCGAAGACGAACCGGCCGTTCTCCAGCCGGTGCCGGCCGATGAGGCCCGCGACCACCGGCGCGATCAGAACGGCGAGCGCGATGGAGACCCGGACCACCGCGTGCAGGTGCTCGGTGACGCGCGCCCTGCGGTATTCCTCGGTCTCCTGGTCGAGCAGGGCGTGCCCGGTGTTCGCGGCCACGCCCGCGGCGACGCCGGCCAGCGTGACGAGCAGCAGCACGGTGGTGACGTCCGGGACGAGCCCGGCGGCCAGCAGCGCGATGCCGGTGAAGGCGATGGACAGGGCGAGGAGCCGGCGGCGCGAGAGCGAGGGCAGCACCGAGGGGGCCGTACGGATGCCGACGGCGACGCCGCCGGTCAGGCCCAGCACCAGCAGGCCGTACAGAACCGGGCCGCCGCCCAGGTCCTTGGCGTGCAGGACGCACACCGCGACCGCGGCGGCGATGGATCCGGCGACGGCGGCGCAGGCCGGGACGAGCAGCGGGATGGCGCCCGTGCGGCCCTTGTCGACGCCCGTGCCGGTGCGCGGGCGGCGCAGGCCCTCCAGCGGGGACCGAGCGCGCGGGGTCCGCGTGTCGGGCAGCTCCAGGAAGGTCAGCACGGACAGGGACGCGGCGAACAGTCCGGCCGCCACGTACGACCCGAGGGCCGCCTGGTGCTGGTCGAACCAGACCACCGCGGTGCCCAGCAGGTTGTTGAGCAGGGCGGCGACGACCAGGGTGGCGGCCGCCAGCGGGATCGCCAGGAAGCTGGTGCGCAGCGCGAGGCGGCGCAGGGCGTCCATGTGGTCGGGCAGCGGCCGTACCGTGGCCCCCTCCAGGGGCGGGGCGGGCAGCAGGGCGGGTGCCGCGCTCTCCCGGCACACGGTCCACAGCCGCTCGGCGACGCCGGTGACGAAGGCGGTGACCAGCAGGGCGGCGAGCGCGTTGTCCGGGATCCAGTCGATCCACAGGGGCGCGATGATCAGCAGTACGGCGCGCAGGCCGTCGGCGCCGACCATGGTCCAGCGGCGGTCGAGCGGGCCCTCCTGGGCCGTGAGCGTGGTCACCGGGCCGAGGAGGACGGCGCCGAAGAGCAGGGTGGCGAGGATGCGCGCGGCGAAGACGGTCGCCACTGCGAACGCCACGCCCCGGTAGCCGCCGCCGAAGGAGCCCTCGACGACGGCCGCCTGGAGGGTGAGGAGGACCAGCACGAGAAGCGCGAGGATGTCGCCGACACCGCTCACGAGCTGCGCGCTCCACAGGCGCCTCAACTGCGGTCGGCGCAGCAGGGCGCGGACGGCCCGCTCGCGGGAGTCCGCGACGAGGGCGTCGTCAGGTGCTGTGGTGGGGGCCGTTGGCTGCTCGGCTCGCGTCATGCGTTCAGCCTATCCGCAGCCACGGACACGACACCTCGGTCGCCCGGGCATGTGCACGCCCCGACACCAAAGTGATGCCGGGGCGGTGCCGGGGCGTTCTTTCTGCGAAGCCGGGGGCTCGACGGAGCGTCAGTCCTCCGCGCCCGAGGCGGTCGCCTTCGAAGCCGTCGCCTTCTTGGCCGTCGTCTTCTTCGCCGTGGTCTTCTTCGCGGCCGCGGTCGTCTTCTTCGCCGCAGTCTTCTTGGCCGCGGTCTTCTTCGCCGGAGCGGCCTTCTTGGCCGTGGCCTTCTTCGCCGTCTTCTTGGCGGGCGCCTTCGCCCGCTTCTCGGCGAGCAGCTCGAAGCCGCGCTCCGGGGTGATCGACTCCACGCTGTCGCCGGAGCGCAGGGTCGCATTGGTCTCGCCGTCGGTGACGTACGGACCGAAGCGGCCGTCCTTGACCACGACCGGCTTGCCGGAGACCGGGTCCTCGCCCAGCTCCTTCAGCGGCGGCTTGGCGGCCGCGCGGCCACGCTGCTTCGGCTGGGCGTAGATCGCCTGCGCCTCCTCCAGCGTGATCGTGAAGAGCTGCTCCTCGGACTGCAGCGAGCGCGAGTCCGTGCCCTTCTTCAGGTACGGGCCGTAGCGGCCGTTCTGCGCGGTGATCTCCACGCCGTCGGCGTCGGTGCCGACCACGCGGGGCAGCGACATCAGCTTGAGCGCGTCCTCCAGGGTCACCGTGTCCAGCGCCATGGACTTGAAGAGGGAGGCCGTGCGCGGCTTGACCGCGTTCTTGCCGGTCTTCGGGGTGCCCTCGGGGAGGATCTCCGTGACGTACGGGCCGTAACGGCCGTCCTTGGCGACGATCGTGCGCCCGGACTGCGGGTCGGTGCCCAGCTCGAAGTCGCCGCTCGGCTTGGCCAGCAGCTCCTCGGCCAGCTCGACGGTCAGCTCGTCCGGCGCCAGGTCGTCCGGGATGTCGGCGCGCTGGTGCTGCTCGGTGTCCTTCTCGCCGCGCTCGATGTAGGGGCCGTAGCGGCCGACGCGCAGCACGATGTCGTTGGCCACCGGGAACGAGGACACCTCGCGCGCGTCGATCGCGCCCAGGTCCGTGACCAGTTCCTTGAGGCCGCCGAGGTGGTCGCCGTCGCCGTTGCCGGCCTCGGCCGCACCCGCGACGGTCCCCTCGCCGAAGTAGAAACGCTTCAGCCACGGCACGGCCTGCGCCTCGCCGCGGGCGATGCGGTCGAGGTCGTCCTCCATCTTGGCGGTGAAGTCGTAGTCGACGAGCCGCCCGAAGTGCTTCTCCAGGAGGTTGACCACGGCGAAGGACAGGAAGGACGGCACCAGGGCCGTGCCCTTCTTGAACACGTAGCCGCGGTCGAGGATGGTGCCGATGATCGACGCGTACGTCGACGGGCGGCCGATCTCGCGCTCTTCCAGCTCCTTGACCAGGGAGGCCTCGGTGTAGCGGGCCGGGGGCTTGGTGGCGTGGCCGTCGACCGTGATCTCCTCGGCGGACAGCGCGTCGCCCTCGGCGACCTGCGGCAGCCGGCGCTCACGGTCGTCCAGCTCGGCGTTCGGGTCGTCGGCACCCTCGACGTAGGCCTTCAGGAAGCCGTGGAAGGTGATCGTCTTGCCGGAGGCGCTGAACTCGACGTCCCGGCCGTCGGCGGCGGTGCCGCCGATCTTCACCGTGACGGAGTTGCCCGTCGCGTCCTTCATCTGGGAGGCCACGGTCCGCTTCCAGATCAGCTCGTAGAGCTTGAACTGGTCGCCGGTCAGGCCGGTCTCCGCCGGGGTGCGGAAACGATCACCCGAGGGACGGATCGCCTCGTGGGCCTCCTGGGCGTTCTTCACCTTGGCGGCGTAGGTGCGCGGCTGCGGGGGCAGGTAGTCGGCGCCGTACAGCTGCGTGACCTGGGCGCGGGCGGCCGCGATCGCGGTGTCGCTCAGCGTCGTGGAGTCCGTACGCATGTACGTGATGTAGCCGTTCTCGTACAGCTTCTGCGCGACCTGCATCGTGGCCTTCGCGCCGAAGCCGAGCTTGCGGCTGGCCTCCTGCTGCAGCGTCGTCGTACGGAACGGGGCGTACGGCGAGCGGCGGTACGGCTTGGACTCGACCGAGCGCACGGAGAAGCGGGTGTTCTCCAGGGCGGCGGCGAGGGCGCGCGCGTTCGCCTCGTCGAGGTGGAGGGTGTTCGCGGTCTTGAGCTGTCCCAGGGAGTCGAAGTCGCGACCCTGGGCGACTCGCCTGCCGTCGACGGACTGAAGACGGGCGACCAGGGACGACGGGTCGCTCGGGTCACCGGCGCGGCCGGTCCCGAAGGTGCCCGTCAGGTCCCAGTACTCGGCGGAGCGGAAGGCGATCCGCTCGCGTTCCCGCTCGACGACGAGCCGGGTCGCGACCGACTGGACACGGCCGGCCGACAGGCGCGGCATGACCTTCTTCCACAGGACCGGCGAGACCTCGTAGCCGTAGAGGCGGTCGAGGATGCGGCGGGTCTCCTGGGCGTCGACCAGCTTCTGGTTGAGCTGGCGCGGGTTGGCCACGGCCTCGCGGATCGCGTCCTTGGTGATCTCGTGGAAGACCATCCGCTTGACCGGGATCTTGGGCTTGAGGACCTCCTGGAGGTGCCAGGCGATCGCCTCGCCCTCCCGGTCCTCATCGGTGGCGAGGAACAGCTCGTCGGAGTCCTTCAGCAGGTCCTTGAGCTTCTTGACCTGCGCCTTCTTGTCGGCGTTGACCACATAGATCGGCTGGAAGTCGTGTTCGACGTCCACACCGAGGCGGCGGACCTCGCCGGTGTACTTCTCCGGCACCTCGGCGGCGCCGTTGGGAAGGTCACGGATGTGCCCGACGCTCGCTTCGACTACGTAGCCGGGGCCGAGGTAGCCCTTGATCGTCTTCGCCTTGGCAGGCGACTCGACGATGACGAGTCGGCGGCCGCCCTCTGCGGTCTCGCTGGTCGGGGACAACTTCGCTCTTCTCTCCGGTCGACGCTGGGGCCTCCCCAGGGCCTTCGTCCCGGGGTCGCGGCATGCTTCTGGCTCGTGTGACGCTGCGGAGTGTGACGGTACATCCCGCCCCCGTGTCAAACGGGAAAAGCCCACAACGGCCACTCGAACGGTAACCCGACTCCCGCCATTCCTGCCGCCCGGAGTCCCGGCGATCCTTCGGCCCCTGTCCGGAGCGTAATGCTCCAGTTACCCGTACGACAGTACGGCCGCCGATGTCAGAGCCGGGTGAGGCAGTATGCGCCGAGGCTCAGCGAGACGATCGCGACGGCGCCGGCGAGGGTGGCCGATGCGACCTGGTTCACACCCTGGGCGACCGGTTCACCGCGACGCACCCGGGTACCGGTCCACATCAGCAGCGCACCTCCGAACAGGGCGAACACCATTCCCGCGAAGATCGCCGGTCCGCTCTCCATGACCCCGCCCGCCCCTTTCGCACCGTCCGCCCGTACCCAGCGCGGGGAGGGTGGCACGCGCAGGAGACGGACGGGCGACATCGGGGTGAACGGGAGGTCGACGCGATGCCGAACAGACTCTCGACCGGGATCCGTCAGAACCGCGACCCATATCTTTCCGGCCGTTTTCCCGGCGTCGGCGCGTCCCCGCTCGTGCCACCGGCGTACGCCGGTGATCCGGACGCCGGTGATCCCGACGCCGGTGATCCCGACGCCGGTCCTACGGCCCGGGCGGCCGGGACACGGCGGCCGGTCCCGCCGCCGTGCCGTGTCTCACACCACCGGCTCCAGGAAGCCCTGCTCCACCAGCAGCCTGATCTGTGCGGGCGTACGGTCACGCAGCAAGACCGGATCCTCGCCGACGAGTTGGGCGATGGCGTCCAGGATGCGGCCGGCGGTCAGCGTGCCGTCGCACACACCGGCGAAACCCGCGCCGACGGTGTCCACCTTCGTGGCGCGGCGCATCCCGCGGTGCTGGCGCAGCACCACATGCTCCGGGTCCTCGGCGCCGGGCAGCCCGACCTGCTCCTGGACCACCTCGGCGGTCAGCCTGAAGTGGCCTTCGAGCAGGGCCGCGTCGTCGTGCTCGCGGAGGTAGTCGAGGCGGTCGAAGTGCGCCCGGATCGCCTCCCCGAGCGGCTGTTCGACCGGGTGCGGCCACTCCTCCACGACGACCGAGGGCTCGGCGGCCCCCGTCCGGCGCAGGGTGATCCACCCGAAGCCGACGGCCTTCACCTTGCGCGCCTCGAACTCGTCGAGCCAGGCGTCGTACCGCGCCTGGTACTCCGCCGGGTCCCCGCGGTGGTCACCGGCGTCCCTGAGCCACAGCTCGGCGTACTGCGTGACGTCCTGCACCTCGCGCTGCACGATCCAGGCATCGCACCCGCGTGGCACCCACGACCTGAGTCTGTCCTGCCAGTCCTCCCCCGCGACGTGCTGCCAGTTGGCCAGGAACTGCGCGAACCCGCCCTCGTTCAGCCGTTCCCCCGCCTGCTGAACGAGCGAGCGGCACAGATCGTCCCCGCCCATTCCGCCGTCGCGGTACGTCAGCCGGGCACCCGGCGAGATCACGAAGGGCGGGTTGGACACGATCAGGTCGAACGTCTCGTCGTCCCGGACCGGCTCGAACAGCGAGCCCTCGCGCAGATCGGCGTCCTGCGCGCCGGAGAGCGCCAGTGTGAGTGCGGTGATGTGCAGCGCGCGCGGGTTGAGATCGGTCGCCGTCACGCGTGTGGCGTGCTGGGAGGCGTGCAGCGCCTGGATGCCGGAGCCGGTGCCGAGGTCGAGCGCGGAGGCCACGGGGGTACGGACGGTGATGCCGGCCAGGGTCGTGGAGGCGCCGCCGACGCCCAGGACGACACCCTCGTCCCGCTGCCCGATGCCGCCCGCCCCGCCGACCGCACACCCGAGGTCGGACACGATGAACCAGTCCTCGCCGCCGGGACCGCCGTAGGGCCGTACGTCCACGGTCGCGGCCACCTCGTCGCCGCCCACGCGCGCGAGCCACCCGCTCTCCAGGGCGTCCTCGACCGGCAGAACGGCCGCCACGCGCGCGTGGGGCACCGGTTGCTGGAGCAGGAACAGCCGCACGAGCGTCTCCAGCGGCGTGTCGCCGCGGGTCGCCCTGAGCGCGGGCACGGTCTCACTGCGGGCCAGTGCCGCGTAGGCGGGGGCGCCGAGCAGATCGAGCAGGCCGTCCGCGGTGAAGGAGGCGGCGAGCAGGGCGTCGCGCAGCGTTGCTGCGACGTCGGGCCGGTCGGTGGCGGGCAGGGGGGCGAGGCCGGTGTCAGTCACGCCCCCATTGTGGCCCGCGACGGCCGCCCTGGGCTGCCCGAACGCGGGCCACCCGCCGACATCAGCCGACCGCCGACGCCAACCGAGCCGCCGACGTCAGCCGGCCGCCGTTGTCGACTCGCCGCCGACGTCAGCCGGCCGCCGTTGTCGACTCGCCGCCGATGTCAGCCGGCCGCCGACGAAGCCGTCGCGGACGCCGCCACCTGGCAGCTGGGCTGGTTCGCGATCGCCGCCTTGACGTCGCCCTGCTCCAGCCGCTTCAGCGCCTCGGTGCCGCTGTTGCTCTGCTGGCCGATCTCCTTCGTCTGGTCGGCGACATCGTGCAGACCCTTGGCGAACTTGCCCTGGTCCTTGGTGTCGAGCCCGTCGACCGTCTTCTTCAGGTCGGCGTAGGAGGAGGCGAGGCCGTTGAGGTTCTTGGCGGCGTCCTGCTGACGCTTGGAGCCGTCGGAGATCCCGGGGGGCGCCCCGGCGCTGCTGATGGCGGCGGCGATCGCCTTGTACCCGTCGGCCATGTCCTGGAAGGCCTTCGAGTACGTCTCCTTGGCGGTCTTGGGCGGCAGGTTGCTGTCCGTGGCGATCTTGGCGATCGACGCGTTCGCCGCCCTGATCTTCGAGTCCTGCGCGGGCACCGCGTCACACACCGTCTTGGCCCAGGCCACCAGCTTGGGGTCGGGTCCGCTGTCCTTCTTGCTGCTGCATCCCGACAGCGCCACCACCAGTACCGCACCGCCGGACAGTGCGGCCGCGAGCTTCTTGTTCACCGGATCGGTCCCTTCCATGGCTCTCGGCCCCCGGAATCTACACGGCGGACCGGGGTTCTCCACATGACAGATGCCCTATAAGTCATCTTTTGTGACTCTTTGCACCATGGGGACGGGAGAGAGAAGGCTCACGCCGTGGGCGAGCCCACACACGGAGGCGGGCGGGCGGCACGTCAGTACGCGCCACCCGCCCGCCCGTTGAGCAGGCCCGGTCGGGACCGCCTACGAAACCACCGCCGGATCGGGCGACTTGGCCACCCGCTCGGCACTCTCCTCGTCACCGACGGCGATGCCGCGCCGCTTGGAGACGTACACGGAGACGACGATCACCAGAAGGGCGAAGATCGCGACCGCGATCCGTACGCCGATGTTCTTGTCGGCGCCGTAGGAGAACTTGATCACCGCGGGTGCGATGAGCAGCGAGACCAGGTTCATGACCTTCAGCAGCGGGTTGATCGCCGGTCCCGCGGTGTCCTTGAACGGGTCGCCGACCGTGTCGCCGATCACCGTGGCCGCGTGCGCCTCGCTGCCCTTGCCGCCGTGATGACCGTCCTCCACCAGCTTCTTGGCGTTGTCCCAGGCACCGCCGGAGTTGGCGAGGAACACCGCCATCAGCGTGCCGGCGCCGATGGCGCCCGCGAGATACGAGCCGAGCGCGCCGACGCCGAGGGTGAACCCGATGAAGATCGGCGCCATGACGGCCAGCAGACCGGGCGTGGCCAGCTCCCGCAGGGCGTCCTTGGTGCAGATGTCGACGACGCGCCCGTACTCGGGCTTCTCCGTGTAGTCCATGATCCCGGGGTGCTCGCGGAACTGCCGCCGCACCTCGAAGACCACCGAACCGGCCGAGCGCGACACGGCGTTGATGGCGAGTCCGGAGAAGAGGAAGACGACCGCGGCACCCGCGATGAGGCCGACGAGGTTGTTGGGCTGCGAGATGTCCAGCGACAGACTCAGCGGTGAGCCGGGGCCGGTCAGCTTCGCCCCCACGTCCTGCACGTTGGTGGTGATCGCGTCCCGGTACGACCCGAAGAGCGCCGAGGCCGCGAGGACGGCGGTGGCGATCGCGATGCCCTTGGTGATGGCCTTGGTCGTGTTGCCGACCGCGTCCAGGTTGGTGAGCACCTGCGCGCCCGCGCCCTCGACGTCGCCGGACATCTCGGCGATGCCCTGCGCGTTGTCGGAGACCGGCCCGAAGGTGTCCATGGCGACGATCACACCGACCGTGGTGAGCAGGCCGGTGCCGGCCAGGGCAACCGCGAACAGCGCCAGCATGATCGACGTGCCGCCGAGCAGGAACGCGCCGTACACGGCGAGGCCGATGAGCAGGGCGGTGTAGACGGCCGATTCCAGACCCAGCGAGATGCCGGAGAGGATGACGGTGGCCGGGCCCGTGAGGGAGGTCTTGCCGATGTCCCTGACCGGGCGGCGGTTGGTCTCGGTGAAGTAACCGGTCAGCTGCTGGATCACGGCGGCGAGCAGGATGCCGATGGCGACCGCGACCAGGGCGAGGATCCGCGGGTCGCCGTCCTTGCCCCGGATCGCCGCGTCGCTGACCCCGTCGAGGGCGGAGTACTTCGAGGGCAGGTACACGAAGACCGCGATCGCGACCAGCGCGAGGGAGATCACCGCGGAGATGAAGAAGCCGCGGTTGATCGCCGTCATGCCGCTGCGGTCGGTGCGCCGCGGGACGACCGCGAAGATGCCGATCATGGCGGTGAGCACACCGATCGCGGGCACCAGCAGCGGGAATGCGAGTCCGGAGTCGCCGAACGCGACCTTGCCGAGGATCAGTGCGGCCACCAGGGTCACGGCATACGACTCGAACAGGTCGGCCGCCATGCCCGCGCAGTCGCCGACGTTGTCGCCCACGTTGTCGGCGATGGTCGCGGCATTGCGCGGGTCGTCCTCCGGAATGCCCTGTTCGACCTTTCCGACCAGGTCGGCGCCGACGTCGGCGGCCTTGGTGAAGATGCCGCCACCGACTCGCATGAACATCGCGATCAGGGCCGCTCCGAGGCCGAAGCCTTCGAGCACCTTCGGTGCGTCGGCCGCGTACACCAGCACCACACAGGAGGCGCCCAGCAGGCCGAGCCCCACCGTGAACATGCCGACGACGCCGCCCGTGCGAAATGCGATCTTCATCGCGGTGTGCGAGACGGTGGTGAGATCCTTTTCGGGTTCTCCTTCGGCCGGGGTGGCTTCCCGGGCCGCCGCGGCGACGCGCACATTGCTGCGCACGGCCAGCCACATGCCGATATAGCCGGTGGCCGCCGAGAACACCGCACCGATCAGGAAGAACACCGATCGTCCGGCGCGCTGATTCCAGTCGTCCGCCGGCAGCAGCAGGAGCAGGAAGAACACGACGACGGCGAATACGCCGAGCGTGCGCAGCTGCCGGGCGAGATACGCCTTGGCGCCTTCCTGGACCGCCTCGGCGATCCGCTTCATGCTGTCGGTGCCCTCGCCCGCCGCCAGCACCTGGCGCACCAGGACGCCCGCGACCGCGAGCGCGGCCAGGGCGACGGCCGCGATCACCGCCACGATGATCCGGTTGTCGTCGGTCAGGACTGCGGCTGCGAAGGTTGTGGGGTGGCCAAACTGATGAGGGGTAGAAAGCCCCGCCATTCGTCCTCCTTGACGCTTGGGCTGAGCTCAAGATGTGGACGGATTGTAGGTACCCTGCCGTGATCTAAACAGGGCGCGGTAAACGGAATTGGCCTTCTCGTGCTCTTCAGCAAATGATCGAGGTCATGCCAGGGGGCCCGAAAGAGGTAATGCCTCAAAAGCATTGACGACCACATTGATGCTTGATCAAATAATCAGGGTATTGATCGTGAATTGATTCACGAATTCCGGGGCCGCTCGAAACGGGGCCGGAACAACACGAAGGGCCCTGCTCAGCAGGGCCCTTGCGACGCACTGTGCACGGCGCTTCAGCGCCGTGCGTGGGGCATCAGAGGAGAGCGGCGGCAGGCGGGGCGGCCGGCCAGGTCATGCGGATCAGCCCGCCGTTCTCCCCGGTGGAGACCTCCACGTCGTCCACGAGGCCGCTGATGACCGCGAGGCCCATCTCGTCCTCCTCGGCCTCCACGTCCGCGTCCGCGGCGGCACCGCCGGCCACTCGCGCGGCCGGGGCCGCGTGCGGGGCCTCGTCGCCGACCTCGATGGAGAACTGTTTCTCCTCCTCGATCAGCGCGACCCTCACGGGCGCCGTGATGTCGTTGATCTGGTGCAGCCCGACGGCACGCGAGCAGGCCTCGCCCACGGCGAGCCGGACCTCGTCCAGGACGGCCTCGTCCACTCCGGCCCTGCGCGCCACCGCTGCCGCCACCAGCCGGGCGGTCCGGACGTGCTCGGGCAGCGCGCTGAAGCGGAGTTCGACGGTGGCCATGCATCCCCCTCGCGACTACGGGCGTGCGGTGCAGGGGCGGGGCCGCCGAAGCCCGCACCCCCTGAGAACTTCTGGGCCCCGGGCACACCGGCCCGGGGCGGGGCCTACCGGTGTCCGGACCGCGCGGCGGCCCGGACCCGGCTTTTCGGCCCTGGGTCAGTCGGTGGCCGCCACCGCTTCATCGACCGAGGCGTGGATCGGGAACACCTTGGTGAGACCGGTGATGCGGAAGATCTTCAGAATGCGCTCCTGGTTGCAGACCAGGCGCAGCGAGCCCTCGTGGGCTCGCACACGCTTCAGGCCGCCGACCAGCACGCCGAGCCCGGTGGAGTCGAGGAAGTCCACGCCCTCCATGTCGACGACGAGGTGGAAATTCCCGTCGTTCACCAGCTCGACCAACTGCTCGCGCAGCTTGGGCGCGGTGTATACATCGATTTCGCCACCGACCTCGACGACCGTACGATCGCCGACGGTACGGGTCGACAGGGACAGGTCCACGGATCCTCCAGCACCTTGCTATCGAGCGGTCGCCCCTCGGGACACCTGGGCTTGCGGCCCCCGGGACGCATCGCCAGCCGCGATGGCATTCAATCACTTACTGGCAGGCGTGCACGACGCCTTGGCCCCATTGTCCGTCACCCAAGTGACACACTCGGTGCCGATGGCCAAGAATCACCGTTCCGATCGATCCCTGGCGGACCCGGCGTCCCGCCCGTCTCCGGGCATCGTCCTGGACCGGCTCGCCTCGGGACCGAGCCGCTCCGCGCGCATCACTCATACGGAGCACTTGCCCCCGCGCGCGGGTCGGCATGCCGTCTGGCCTGATCGGATTCGCCCGGAGGTGATCGCGGCCGTGCAGGTGTGCGGCATCGAGCACCCGTGGGCCCATCAGTCGCTGGCCGCCGAGCACGCCCTGGACGGCGACTCGGTGGTCGTCGCCACCGGCACCGCCTCCGGAAAGTCCCTCGCCTACCTCGTGCCGGTCCTGTCGGCCCTCCTGGACGGCTCCGAGGCCCCCAACGGCCGCGGCGCCACGGCCCTCTACCTCGCCCCCACGAAGGCGCTTGCGGCGGACCAGTGCCGGTCGGTGAAGGAACTTTCACAGCCGCTGGGCAACTCGGTGCGCCCGGCCGTGTACGACGGCGACACACCGTTCGAGGAACGCGAGTGGATCCGCCAGTACGCCAACTACGTCCTCACCAACCCCGACATGCTGCACCGGGGCATACTGCCGTCCCATCCCCGCTGGTCCTCCTTCCTGAAGTCGCTCAAGTACGTCGTCATCGACGAGTGCCACACCTACCGGGGCGTCTTCGGCTCGCACGTCGCCCAGGTGCTGCGCCGCCTGCGCCGCCTGTGCGCCCGCTACGGCGCCTCGCCCGTGTTCCTGCTGGCTTCCGCCACGGCCGCCGAGCCCGCCGTCGCCGCCCGCCGCCTGACCGGTCTGCCGGTGACCGAGGTCGCCGACGACGCATCCCCGCGCGGGGAACTCGTCTTCGCCCTGTGGGAGCCCCCGCTCACCGAGCTGCACGGCGAGAAGGGCGCACCCGTTCGGCGTACCGCCACCGCCGAGACGGCGGACCTGCTGACCGACCTCACCGTGCAGGGCGTGCGCTCGGTCGCCTTCGTGCGCTCCCGGCGTGGCGCCGAGCTGATCTCGGTGATCGCCCAGGAGCGTCTGGCCGAGGTGGACCGCTCCCTGGTCCGGCGTGTCGCCGCCTACCGCGGCGGCTACCTCCCGGAGGAACGCCGGGCCCTGGAACGCGCCCTGCACTCCGGCGAGCTGCTCGGCCTGGCCGCCACGACGGCCCTGGAGCTGGGCGTGGACGTCTCGGGCCTGGACGCTGTGGTGATCGCCGGCTACCCGGGCACCCGCGCGTCCCTGTGGCAGCAGGCGGGCCGCGCGGGCCGCTCCGGGCAGGGCGCCCTGGCGGTCCTGGTGGCCCGCGACGACCCGCTGGACACCTTCCTCGTCCATCATCCCGAGGCCCTGTTCGGCCAACCGGTGGAATCGACGGTCCTCGACCCCGACAACCCCTACGTCCTCGCCCCGCATCTGTGCGCCGCAGCCGCGGAGATCCCGCTGACCGAGGAGGACCTCGACCTCTTCGGACCCGCCTGCGAGGAGCTGCTGCCCCAGCTGGAGGCCGCGAAGCTGCTGCGCCGCCGGACGAAGGCCTGGCACTGGACGCGCCGGGAGCGGGCCGCCGACCTGACCGACATCCGGGGCACGGGCGGGCGGCCCGTCCAGGTGGTCGAGGAGGGCACGGGCCGGCTGCTGGGCACCGTCGACGCGGCCGCCGCACACTCCACGGTCCACAAGGGCGCGGTGCACCTGCACCAGGGCCGCACCTACCTGGTGCGCTCCCTCGACCTGGAGGACTCGGTGGCCCTGGTCGAGCAGGCCGACCCGCCGTACTCGACGGCCGCCCGTGACACCACGTCCATCTCCGTCCTGGAGACGGACATCGAGGTGCCCTGGGGTGCCGGCCGCCTGTGCCACGGCTCCGTCGAGGTCACCAACCAGGTGGTCTCCTTCCTCCGCAGGCGTCTCATCACGGGCGAAGTGCTGGGCGAGACGAAGCTCGACCTCCCTCCTCGTACGCTGCGCACACGCGCGGTGTGGTGGACGGTCACCGAGGACCAGCTGGACGAGGCCCGGATCAACCCGGAGATCCTCGCCGGCTCCCTGCACGCCGCCGAGCACGCCTCGATCGGCATGCTGCCCCTCTTCGCGACCTGCGACCGCTGGGACATCGGCGGCGTCTCGGTCCCCCTCCACCCGGACACCCTCCTGCCGACGGTCTTCGTCTACGACGGCCACCCCGGCGGGGCGGGCTTCGCCGAGCGCGCCTTCCACACCGCGCGCGCCTGGCTCGCCGCCACCCGGGAGGCCATCGCCTCCTGCGAGTGCGAGGCCGGCTGCCCGTCCTGCATCCAGTCCCCCAAGTGCGGCAACGGCAACGACCCGCTGCACAAGAGGGGGGCCGTGCGGCTCCTCACGGTGCTGTTGCGGGGGGCGCCGGAGGAGAAGCCGGACGAGAGGACCGAGGAGAGGCCCGAGGAGAGGCCCGAGGAGGAGCGGGAAGGGCAGGAGGGGCAGGAGAAGCCGCAGGAGAAGCCGGCTGGGCGGGAGACGCCGGAGGAGCCGCAGGAGCGGCCGTAGGAGCCGCAGGAGAGCGACTGAGCGGCGCGATGCCCGGGACGGGCGCCTGCCCCGGTCCCTCGGACGGCACAGGCTCCACACGCACCGCCGCTCCCATCGGCTCCGGTCCTGTCGGCGCCGGTCCCGTCAGCGCCGTTCCGGCAGCACCGCAGGCTTGGGCGCCGGTCCCAGCGGCACCGCCGGCGTAGGCGTCGGCCCCAGCGGGACCGCCGGCGTAGGCGTCGGCCCCAGCGGCACCGCCGGCGTAGGCGTCGGCCCCGGTTCCGGCGGAACCGTTCCCGCCGGCCCCGCTCTTGCCCTCACCTGCGCGGCGAACGGCCCCCGTCCCGACGTCGCCGTCACGTCCGATGTCTCGCCCACGATCGCGCACCGCACCAACCGCGTCCTCTGGGCCACCGCGATCCGCTGGGCCCGGGCACAGGCCCGAGCGCCGCCCTCGGCCCAGTGGTCCGCAGCCGCGAGCGCGGCGAGATCCGCACCGCCGGCCGCCCGGTGCCTCACGACGACGGCGTGCCCGAGGGCGAGGACGGCGCCGAACACCGCGCACAGCACGGCGATCGCCCCGAGGCTCCAGATCGTCGCGGACCCGCGATCCGAGCAGCGGCCGCCACGCAGACGGCGCATCACGGCCCCACCTCCCCGGCTCGCGCCGCCCTACCGGGCCCGGCGCCCGCAGCCCCCGCGGCTCCGGAGCCGCCCCCTTCGGCCGGACCATGCGCCGCACCCGAACCGGACCCCATGCCCCGCTTCACCGCCGGACCCGAACCGGACCCCACGGCCTCCTCCTCCGCCGGACCCGAACCGGACCCCACGGTCCCTTCCGTCGCTGCCACGGCCTCCTCCCGGACCTCGAACGGCAACCCGCTCAGGACCGGCGGTCTGACCACCACCGTCACCCGGACCCGGTCGCCCTCGCGGCCGACGGACACCCGTGCTCCGCGCGGGGCCGCCTCCCGGGTCACCTGCACCACCGCGTCGGGCGGGTCCTGCCGGGCGGCGGCCCGGGCGCCGGTGCGGGCGGCGTCCACACACTGGATCTGGGCCGCCACCACAAGCAGCCCCCAGACCAGCGTCATCGTGAACGCCACCAGCACGGACAGCACCACGGCCGCCTCCGCGGTCACGAACCCCCGGTCCGCCCCTCGCTCACATCCGCGCACTGAGGGCCCGCTTCACGATGGACTGCAGCTCCGCCTTGACCTGGCCGCTGGTGACGACCTCGTACAAGAGCAACGCGAATCCGACCGCCGCGACGATGCCCATCGCGTACTCCGAGGTCACCATCCCCGCGTCCCGGCGGCACCGCTCCCGCAACCGCGCCCACAGCTCTCCTGCCTTCTCGTGCATCTCGAACTCCTTTCGTTCCAGCCCTGTTGTCTTCATCTCGTTCCAGCCCTGTTGTCTTCATCGCGTGCCTTCTGCAGCGCCCCTCGTCAGCCCCCCTCGTCAACCCCCGCCCCCTCCCACCACGCCGCCCGCCAGCCCGATCACCACGGGCAGCACGCCGATCGCGATGAACGCGGGCAGGAAGCACAGCCCCACCGGTGCGGAGATCAGCACGGCCGCCCGGCGCGCCCGGGTCGTGGCGGCCCGTGACCACTCCGTGCGCGCGTCCGAGGCGAGGCGGGCGACGGGCCCGGCCGCGGGCAGTCCGGACTCGTCGGCCCGTTCCAGCAGCCGCGCCAGGGACCCGGCGCCGGGCAGCGCGGCCAGCCCCCGCCAGGCGTCCGCCGGTTCGCCACCGAGCCGCACCTCCGCAGCGCCCCGGGCCAGCGCGTCCCCTGCGGGGCCGCCGAGGGCCTCCCCCACCGCCTGCGCGGCGATCACCGGACCGGCACCGGCCGCGATGCAGGCGGCCAGCAGATCGGCCGCGAGCGGGAGTTGACGGGCGGCGAGTACCGTGTCGACCTCCTCTGCCGGGCGCGTCCTCTCCTGCCGGCGCCGCCACTGCCACAGCCCTGCGGCGAAGGCGAGCCCCACGGCGGCACCGGCGAGCCCGCCGACCAGCACCCACGCGCCGCACGCCGCCCCGGCCACCGGGAGCCACCGCCGTACGGCTCCCATGACCTCGAAGGACGGGCCCGCGCGGGCCGTCTCCAGGGCCAGCAACTCGGCCGCCCTGCGCCGCGCCCGGCGCCGTCGCCGGGCCGCCTCCAGCCGCCACACCGCCCAGCCGAGGGCGAGCGCCGCGGTGACCACCGTCCCCAACCTGTGGGCGACTTCCCCGCTCATACGCCCTCGGCTCCCCGGACGATCCGGGCCGCCCACCACATCCCGGCGCCCTCGAACAGCGCTCCGGCCACCAGGCAGCCCAGCCCGGGCCCGCTGTGCAGCAGCACGCGCAGCGGGTCGGCGCCCATGGCCGAGCCGAGGAGCAGCCCGAGGGCGGGAAGTGCGGCCAGGAGCACTGCCGTCGCCCGGGCACCCGCCAACTGGGCGCGCAGGTCGGCACGTTGGTCCCGCTCGGCGCGCAGGGCGCCCTCCAGGCGGTCGAGGCCGGCCGCGAGTCCGGCGCCCTGGTCCACGGCCACCCGCCAGCAGGCGGCGAGGCCCAGCAGGCCCTCGGCACCCGGTTGCCGGGCCGCGACGGCGAGCGCGCCGGGCACGTCCCCGCCGAACCGTGCCGCCGCGACCACGGCTCCCTGCGCCTCCCCCAGCCCGTCGGAGTCCCGCGCGGCCCGCAGCAGCGCCTCCCCCGGCTGCCGTCCCGCACGCACCTCGGCGGCGAGCGCTCCGCACAGGCCGATCACCGCCTCCGCGCGGCGCTCCCGGGCCCGTCCGGCCCGGTGGGCCAGCCGCAACCGGCGCAGCACCGGCACCCCGGCCGCCCCCGCGACGACCGGAATCACGGAGGCGCCCAGCAGCGCGAGCAGCAGTCCGGCCGCGAGCGACCACCACTCGACTCCCCACCGGCCCCGCAGCCGCCGCAGTTCCTCCGTCGCCTGTTCCCAGGAGGGCGGACCGGCCGCCACCGCTCCGCCGCCCGCGAACAGCAGCCGGGCCCGCCGCATGCCGTGGTGCCGTCCGGCCAGCAGCCAGACCGCGGCTCCGACGCAGGCCGCTGCCGCACTCATCGACATCTCGGTGCTCACGTCCGTCACCACTCTCGCTCCTCTCGTTGCTCGTCTCGTTCGCGCCTGTCCCTGCTCCCGCCCCCGAACTCGCCGCGCAGCAAGTCCCGCAGCCGCTCCCAGCCGCGCTCCCGGGCGAAGGCAGAAGCGCCCCAGCGCAGTGCCGGTACCGTCCGCACCAGCCCCGAGCCGTCCCGTTCCAGCACGTGCACCTCGGCGATCCGGCGCCGCCCGGACCGGTCCCGTACGAGGTGGAGCACCACCGACAGCGCGGCCGCCACCTGGCTGTGCAGGGCCGCCCGGTCGAGCCCGGCCGCCGTCCCGAGGGCCTCCAGCCGGGCCGGAACGTCCGCGGCCGCGTTGGCGTGCACGGTGCCGCAGCCGCCTTCGTGGCCGGTGTTGAGCGCGGCCAGCAGATGCACCACCTCGGGGCCGCGCACCTCCCCGACGACCAGCCGGTCGGGCCGCATCCGCAGCGCCTGCCGGACGAGGTCCTCCAGGGTCACCAGGCCGGCCCCCTCCTGATTGGCGGGCCGGGTCTCCAGCCTTACGACGTGCGGGTGTTCCGGTCTCAGCTCCGCCGAGTCCTCGGCGAGCACGATCCGTTCGCCGGGTCCGACCAGGCCGAGCAGGGCGCTCAGCAGGGTCGTCTTCCCGCTGCCGGTGCCGCCGCTGACGAGGAAGGACAGCCGGGCGGCCAGCAGAGCCCGCAGGATCCGGTCCCCGCCGGGCGGCACGGTGCCCGCCTCGACCAGTTCCGTGAGGGTGAACGCCCGGGGCCGTACCACCCGCAGGGACAGGCACGTACAGCCGACGGCCACCGGGGGCAGCACCGCGTGCAGCCGGGTCCCGCCGGGCAGCCGGGCATCGGCCCAGGGCCGGGCGTCGTCGAGCCGGCGTCCGGCCACGGCGGCCAACCGCTGCGCGAGGCGCCGTACGGCCGCCGCGTCGCGGAAGACCACCGGGGTCAGTTCCAGGCCGCCGCCGCGATCCACCCACACCCGGTCCGGCGCGGACACGAGGACGTCGGTGACGCCCGGGTCGGCGAGCAGCGGCTCCAGCGGGCCGGTGCCGACGAGCTCCGAACGCAAGTGCTCGGCCGCGCCGAGGACTTCGGCATCGCCCAGTACCCGGCCCTGTTCCCGCAGTGCCTGGGCCACGCGCGCCGGAGTGGGTTCGGCGCCGCTCTCGGCCAGCCGACGGCGGACTCCGTCGAGCAGGGCCGCGCCGTCGGCCCGGTCGAATCCGGGGAGCGTCATCGCGTGCCTCCCGCCTCGGCCAGGGCCTGCTCCCAGAAGGCGGTGCAGAAGCGGGCCAGGGGACTGCGTCCACTCGCGCCGGGCGGCTCGGGGGCGGGGTGCGGGCGCAGCAGCGCAGGCTCCACGGGCACCTCGCCGGCCAGGGGCAGGCCGAGCAGCCGGGCCACCTCGCGGTCGTCGAGTCCGGGCGCGTACGGCCCCCGGACCGCCACGCGCAGGTCCCGTACGACCATGCCGACGGCGGACGCCACCCGGCCGGCCGCCGCCACCGCGCGCAGTTCGGCCGGGACGACGAGCACCGCAAGGTCGAGCTGGGCGAGGGCCTCGGCGACCCCGTCGTCCAGGCGGCGCGGGAGGTCGACGACGACCGCGCCGCCGCGCCGCCGGGCGGCGGCGAGGACCGCGCGTACGGCCTGGGGCGGAATGCCGACGCAGTCCCCGCGGTCCCAGCTGAGCACCCGCAGGGCGTGCAGCTCGGGCAGCGACTCCTCCAGGGCGCCGCCGCCGACCCGGCCACGCGAGGCGGCGAAGGCGGGCCAGCGCAGCCCCTCGGCCGTCTCGCCGCCGAGGAGTACGTCGAGTCCGCCGCCCAGCGGATCGGCGTCCACCAGGAGGGTGCGCAGCCCCTCACGCGCGGAGGTGACGGCGAGCGCGCAGGCGAGCGTGGACGCACCGGCCCCGCCCCGGCCGCCGATGATCCCGACGGTGAGGGCCGGGCGGCCGACGCCCTCGGCGACGTCGGCGATCCGGTCGACCAGCCACTGCTCGCCGTCGGGCAGCATCAGGACGTGGTCGGCGCCGATCTGGACGGCCCTTTTCCACACCCCGGGGTCGTCCTGGTCGCGGCCGACCAGCACCACTCCGCGCCGGCGCGCGGCTGAGCTCACCCGGCGGACGGCGTCGTCGCCGACGAGGACGAGCGGGGCCGTTTCCCAGCCACCGCCGTGATCGGGTACGCCGTGGTGCACCTCGGGCGTGGCGCCTGCGGCCGCGCACAGGCGCAGCAGATCGTCGAGGAGTTCTGTGTCCTCGGTGACGATGAGCGGCTGTCCCGACCGGTCTCCGGTGGCGGGTGACGAGTCGTGGGTGACGGTTCCGGCCACGTGTGATCCCCCTTGGCTGCGGCTTCCGCGCAGCCTCTGCGGCCACGCGATTCGCAAAGTTGTGGAGAACCGGCAACCGGTCTCCATATGAGCGGCCGATAGGAACCGGCCATACGCGCCCCGACAATCGGAACCGGCCATGAACTCGCCATGGCCGGAGCGCGCTGGAATCACGGTGCAGCGAACCCGGAAAACATGTGGATCTTGGTCGAAAACCGTGGACAACTCAGCGGTTGTGAATATCGCTGTCACTCATACCGGTGACCTCTGTACCGATCCCTGTACGGCTTCCACAGAGCAGTCTTCCGATTACCCACGGTAGCTAATCATGGACATGGCAAGGCTGCGCCCGTGCTGCTGCCCAACAGCCTCACAACCAGGGAGAAAGGAACGAAAACCCACCCGGACATGCGACGACCCCCGCCGGGGGGGAGAGCGGGGGTCGTCCCCACGGCCGACTCGGGGGGGGAGGAGTCGGACCGGGTTAGCACGGTCGCGAACGATCCGTGACTTCCATGGTGTACCCGAGAGCCCTCTCAGGCAAACCCACGCGCCCCACCTTACGCCGAATGGTGGGCGCATATGCTCAGGGGCGTGGAAAACCACTCCTTGCCCCGCGCAGCAGCCTTCTTTGACCTGGACAAGACGGTCATTGCGAAGTCGAGCACGCTCACCTTCAGCAAGTCCTTCTACCAGGGTGGACTGATCAACCGCAGGGCCGCACTGCGTACCGCATATGCCCAGTTCGTGTTCCTGGTCGGCGGCCTCGACCACGACCAGATGGAGCGCATGCGCGAGTATCTGTCCGCGCTGTGCCGCGGCTGGAACGTCCAGCAGGTCAAGGAGATCGTCGCCGAGACCCTGCACGACCTGATCGACCCGATCATCTACGACGAGGCCGCCTCCCTCATCGAGGAGCACCACACCGCCGGCCGCGACGTGGTGATCGTGTCCACCTCGGGCGCCGAGGTGGTCGAGCCGATCGGCGAGCTGCTCGGCGCCGACCGGGTGGTGGCCACGCGCATGGTCGTCGGCGAGGACGGCTGCTTCACCGGGGAGGTGGAGTACTACGCCTACGGCCCGACCAAGGCCGAGGCGATCAGGGACCTCGCCGCGACGGAGGGGTACGACCTCGACCGCTGCTACGCCTACAGCGACTCGGCGACCGACCTGCCGATGCTCCAGGCGGTCGGGCATGCGCACGCCGTGAACCCGGACCGCGCACTGCGCCGCGAAGCGCTCTCGCGCGGGTGGCCGGTTCTGGAGTTCCGCCGGCCGGTCCGGCTCAAGCAGCGGCTGCCCTCCTTCTCCGTGCCGCCCCGCCCGGCGCTCGTCGCGGCTGCGGCCATAGGAGCGGCGGCAGCCACCGCGGGCCTGGTCTGGTACGCGAGCCGGCGCCGCAGCATCGCCTCCTGACCGATTCACGCCCGTTTGAACCTGAAAGTAAAGAAGTGCAGGCAGGGGTTCCGCTTGCACATTGCTTGCAGTACAAAGGATTTAACGGCCCGCGAGACCAAAGGACATCCGAGAGGATCCCCTTCTACGCACATGGCCCACGGACCTTGTATGGACATCGGGCACCCACGCGACGTCGACCCGTCGATTACGGGCCAGCCGCACCAGGTGACGGGCAAAGTCCCCGACCTGATGGGCGACATATCGAGGACGCTTGGTAACCGGGTGAACATGCCAGCGGCGGTACGAGGACTCGTACCGCCGCAACCCGTGTCCGGGGTTTTTCGGGGGGGTTTCTCAGGCCGCCCCGCGCTGCAGCGCCTCGCACACCGCGGTTGATTCGCGCTGGCCCAGTTCGACCGCCCTGCCGCAATGCGCGATCCAGGCCGCCATGCCTTCCGGAGTGCCGGAGACGTACCCGTCGAGCGCGGAGAGGTAGGAGGCGCGGCCCAGTTCGGCATGACCCACCTCGGCCGGACAGACGGCCTTGGGGTCGAGACCACTGCCGACCAGGACGATCCGCTCGGCCGCGCGCGCGACCAGGCCGTTGTGGGAGGTGAAGGGGCGCAGAGCGAGCAGCTCGCCGTGCACCACGGCGGCCGTCACCAGTGCGGGCGCGGAGGTGCCCGCGATGATCAGGTCCGCGAGACCCTCCAGGCGGCCGGACACCTCCTGGGCGTCCGGCAACGGCAGTTCGACCAGCGGCTCGTCGACCGGCTCACCCGACTGGCGCGGCCTGCCGACGCCGTCATCGTTGCCCGCCGCGGCCACAAGGTGCAGCCGGGCCAGCACCCTGAGGGGCGACTGCCGCCAGATGGACAGCAACTGGCCCGCCTCGGCCGTCAGCCTCAGCGCCGCACCCACGACACGCGCCTCGGCGTCGGCGCTGAAGTCGGTGCGCCGCCGCACCTCCTCCAGGGCCCAGTCGGCGCCGGACAGCGCCGCCGAACCGCGGGCGCCGCGCAGCGCCGCCTCGGAGGTGATCTCGTTGCTGCGGCGCCGCATGACCCGGTGCCCGTAGACCCTGTCCACAGCCTTGCGCACGGACTCCACGGACTCGGCCACACCGGGCAGCGAGCCCAGGGCCGCGAGCGGATCGGCGGTCGCGCCTGTCGTACTCATGAGTACGACACTACGCGTCCGCCCTACACCCGGCCGCGACCCCCCAACGGGCTTCGGGCCCCTTTGAGCGGCCTCGCCCCACGAAGGAGTGGTCTTCTTCACTCCGACTGCCACATACAGCTATCGCATGACTACCCTTGGTGAACATGAAAATTGCTTTCGTCGGGAAGGGCGGCAGCGGCAAGACCACGCTCTCCTCCCTCTTCGTCCGCCACCTCGTGGCCGCCGGCCGGCCGGTCGTCGCCATCGACGCGGACATCAACCAGCACCTCGGCCCCGCGCTCGGCCTGGAGGAGACGGAGGCGGCCGCCCTCCCCGCCATGGGTGAACGGCTGTCGCTGATCAAGGACTACCTGCGCGGCGCCAACCCGCGCATCGCCTCCGCCGCCACGATGATCAAGACGACCCCGCCCGGCGAGGGCTCGAGGCTGGTACGGGTGGGAGAGCCCAACCCGGTGTACGACGCCTGCGCACGCCCGGTGGAACTCGACGGCGGCGCCGCGCGTTTGATGGTCACCGGCCCCTTCACGGACGCCGACCTGGGGGTCGCCTGCTACCACTCCAAGACGGGAGCGGTGGAGCTGTTCCTGAACCACCTCGTCGACGGCCCCGACGAGTACGTCGTGGTCGACATGACCGCGGGTTCGGACTCCTTCGCCTCCGGCATGTTCACCCGCTTCGACATGACGTTCCTCGTCGCCGAACCGACCCGGAAGGGGGTCTCCGTCTACCGCCAGTACAAGGAGTACGCCCGCGACTTCGGCGTCACCCTGAAGGTCGTCGGCAACAAGGTCCAGGCGCAGGACGACATCGACTTCCTCCGCGCGGAGGCCGGCGACGACCTGCTGGTGACGGTCGGGCACTCGGACTGGGTGCGGGCGATGGAAAAGGGACGCCCGCCGCGGTTCGACCTCCTGGAGGAGGCCAACGCCCATGCCCTGCACACGATGCGGGCCGCCGCCGACGCGACGCACGAGCTGCGCGACTGGGCGCGCTACACGCGTCAGATGGTGCACTTCCATCTGAAGAACGCCGAGGCGTGGGGCAACGAGCGCACGGGGGCCGACCTGGCGGCGCAGGTCGACCCCGACTTCGTGCTGAGCGAGAGCGTGGCAACTCCCGCCTGAGGGTTACTGCTTGTCGGCCGGCGCTCCGGGGACACCCTTCGGGGCCGGGGCCGGGCGGCCGGAGAGGAAGGACGCCCAGCCCTGCCGGGGCGCCTCACCCACCTTCAGGGTCCGCAGCTTCGCCAGCGTCTGCGGGTTCTGGGCATCGAGCCAGTCGACGAGCTGGTGGAAGGAGACACAGCGCACCTCGGACTTGTTGCACACCTCCTTCACCACCTCGTCGACGGCACGCATGTAGGTGCCGCCGTTCCAGGACTCGAAGTGGTTGCCGATGATCAGGGGCGCGCGGTTGCCGTCGTAGGCCCGGTAGAAGCCCTTGAGCAGGCCGTCGCGCATCTGGTCGCCCCAGTAGTCGAACTTGTCGGGGTCGCCCTGGGTCTGGGTGCCGGACTGGTTGACCATGAAGTTGTAGTCCATGGTCAGCTGCTCGTAGGTGTGCCCGGGGAAGGGGACCAGCTGCATGGACACGTCCCACAGGCCCTGCTTCTTCTTGGGCCAGACCTGGTCGTCGACTCCGCTGGAGTCGTAGCGGAAGCCCAGCTGACGGGCCGCCTTCATGAAGTTCTTCTGCCCTTCCAGGCAGGGTGTGCGGGCGCCGATCAGCTCCTTGTCGTAGTCGAAGGGCAGCGGGGTCGCCTTCTTCAGGCCGGTGTTCGTCTTCCAGGACTTCACGAACTCCTTGGCCTGGGCGATCTCGCTCTTCCACTCCTTGACCGACCACTCGCCGACCCCGCCGTCGGGGCCGCAGAAGTGGCCGTTGAAGTGGGTGCCGATCTCGTTGCCCTCCAGCCAGGCCAGCCGCACCTGCTTGAGGGTGTCGGCGATGCCCTGCTCGTCGTTGAAGCCGATCTCCGAGCTGCCAGGCGAGTGCTGGGGCGGATGGTAGAGGTCACGCTTCTCCTCCGGCAGCATGTACACGCCGCTGAGGAAATACGTCATCGTCGCGTTGTTCTCCTTGGCGACCTTGCGGAAGTGGGAGAACAGCTTCTGGCTGTCCTCACCCGCGCCGTCCCAGGAGAACACCACGAACTGCGGTGGTTTCTGGCCGGGCTTCAGCCGCTCGGGGACGGGCAGATGCGGCTGCGAGCCGGTGTACGCGGTGGACCCGTCGCCGATCAGCCGGAGCACGCTGTTGGGTGCGGGCGCCCCCTTATGCGGGCCGGACGTTCCTTGTTTCGATCCGTTGGAGCCGGTCGCGCAACCGGCGAGCGACGCGGCAGCGGCCGCGGCGACCATGGCACCGGCGGCGACCCTCTGAGTGGCGGCCATGTTCCGCCCACCTTCTTCCTTCTCTCACGAGAACGCTGGCGAGGGGCGTTTTCTGTTGATCTGCCGGGTTGTGCCGACAGCGCCGCCAAGGTCGCACGGGACCGAGAAGGAATTAATACGACAAGCCGATAAAATGATTGGTTCGTCAATAGGGGTGAACGGCTACTCCATTTGCTACGAAAAGCTATAAATACCCTTTACTTGGCATTACGGTTCATTTACCAAGCGTTGATCTCATCCCGCCGCTGCACGCCGTGACCCCCTGGCCGCGACCGAGCCCGCCCCCGACGGCGAGCACCCGGGCCGCGACCACGCCGCCCGGAGGAGACGGGACCATGTCAGCCTGCTCACCCCCTCGCACCCAGCACCCTCACGCGCCCCACAGCACCCCGCCGGCACCGCGCCGCGGCTTCCGCATCGAGGGCGCCGATCTGTCCGCGTCCCTCGCGGTGTTCCTGATCGCCCTGCCCCTGTCCCTCGGCATCGCTCTCGCCACCGGCGCCCCGCTGCAGGCAGGGCTGGTCGCCGCCGCCGTCGGCGGACTCGTCGCCGGACGGCTCGGGGGCAGCCCGCTGCAGGTCAGCGGCCCCGCCGCAGGACTCACGGTGGTCACCGCCGACCTCATCCACCGCTACGGCTGGCGGGCCACCTGCGGCATCACCGTTCTCGCCGGGCTCGCCCAACTGGGCCTCGGCTGCCTGCGCGTGGCCAGGGGTGCGCTCGCCGTCAGCCCCGCCGTGGTGCACGGCATGCTCGCCGGCATCGGCGTCACCATCGCCGTCGCCCAGCTGCACATCGTTCTCGGCGGCAGCCCGGACAGCTCCGTCCTCGCCAACCTGCTCGCCCTGCCCGCCCAGTTGGCCCACCTGCATCCGGCCGCCGTGTCGATGAGCGTGCTGACCCTGACCCTGCTGCTGGCCTGGCCGCGCATCCCCGGCCGCGCCGGACGCCTCACACGGGGCGCCCCGGCCGCCCTGGTCGCCGTCGCCGGAGCCACCGCCACCGCCGCGCTGACCGGGCTGGACCTGCCCCGGGTCGACCTGCCGTCCTGGCGCAGCCACGCCCTGGCCTCGCTGCCCGAGGGGCCGGTGCTCGGCGTCGCCGCCGCCGTACTCTCCACCACCCTGGTGTGCAGCGTGCAGTCGCTGCTGGGCGCGGTCGCCGTGGACAAGCTGGCCGCCGCCCGGCCCGGGGCCCCGGTCGGCCGCTCGGACCTGGACCGCGAGCTGCTCGGCCAGGGCGCCGCCAACATCGTCTCCGGCGCGCTCGGCGGGCTGCCGGTCGCGGGAGTGGCCGTGCGGAGTTCGGCGAATGTGCATTCCGGTGCCGTGAGCCGGAACTCCACGATGCTGCACGGCGTTCTCGTAGTAGTCGCCGCGCTGCTGATGGTCCCGATCCTGGAGCAGATCCCGCTCGCCTCGCTCGCCGCCCTGGTGATGGCCGTCGGCATCCAGATGGTGTCCCTGCACCACATCCGCACGGTGACCCGCCACCGTGAAGTGCTGGTGTACGCCGCCACCACACTCGGCGTGGTGTTCCTCGGCGTCCTGGAGGGCGTGGTCCTCGGGGTCGCCGTGGCGGTCGCCCTCGCCCTGCGCCGCCTCACCCGCACCCGTATCACGCACGAGCAGAAGGGAGTAGTCCATCACGTACGTGTACGAGGCCAGTTGACGTTCCTCGCGGTGCCCCGGCTCAGCAGAGCCCTGCATCTCGTACCCCAAGGCGCCCACGCCGTAGTGGAGTTGGACGGATCGTTCATGGACCACGCGGCGTACGAGTCACTGCAGGACTGGCAGAGCACCCACACCGCGCGGGGCGGTTCCACCGAGCTGACGGGCCGGCGCAGCGGAGTCCGGACCGCCGATCCGACCTCGTCCGCCATGTGCCGCTGCCGGCCCTGGACACCCTGGCGCAACCACCGGGCCTGCTTCCCGGGGGCTCCCGCCGCGCCGGTCGCCCAGGAACTCGCCCGTGGCATCGGCTCGTTCCAGCGCAACACCGCCCCGCTGGTGCGGGAGGAGCTGGCGCGGCTGGCGCGGGAGGGGCAGCGGCCCGCACAGCTCTTCCTCACTTGTGCCGACTCCCGGCTCGTCACGTCGATGATCACCTCCAGTGGTCCCGGCGACCTGTTCGTCGTCCGCAACGTCGGCAACCTGGTGCCGCCGCCGGGCGAGGAGCACGGCGACGACTCGGTGGCGGCCGCCGTCGAGTACGCGGTGGAGGTGCTCGGGGTGCGGTCCATCACGGTGTGCGGGCACTCGGGGTGCGGGGCGATGCAGGCGCTGCTGACCGCCGAGCCCGGGAGTGCGGCGACCCCGCTGAGGCGGTGGCTCAGGCACGGTATGCCGAGCCTCGAGCGGCTGGCCGACGACCGGCGCACCCGGCCCCGGCTGGCCGGGCGCGCGCACGCCGACGTGGCGGAGGAGCTGTGCCTGACCAATGTGGTCCAGCAGCTGGAGCACCTGCGGGCGCACGCCCCGGTCGCGCGGGCACTCGCGACCGGCGCGCTGGAGCTGCACGGAATGTATTTCCACGTGGGCGAGGCGCAGGCCTATCTGCTCGGCCGAACCGGGAAGGTGTTCGAAGACGTCAGAGGAGACGCAAGCGCGGCTGAGGAGCTGCGCAGTCCGGTGTGACCGGCCACTTCAGACAGGTCTAAACCAATTTCGCCGAAGACTCTTGTCATCGGACCCCCGTGTCTGATGAGCTGTGGCCTAGGACACAACGGACACCCCGGGAAAGGGAGATGTCGTGAGCAACGAAAGCCTGGCCAACCTCTTGAAGGAGGAGCGACGCTTCGCGCCGCCGGCCGACCTGGCCGCGAACGCCAATGTCACGGCCGAGGCGTACGAGCAGGCCAAGGCTGACAGGCTCGGCTTCTGGGCCGAGCAGGCCCGTCGGCTGACCTGGGCCAAGGAACCGTCGGAGACGCTGGACTGGTCGAACCCGCCGTTCGCGAAGTGGTTCAAGGACGGCGAGCTGAACGTCGCCTACAACTGCGTGGACCGGCACGTCGAGGCGGGCCTCGGGGACCGGGTCGCCATCCACTTCGAGGGCGAGCCCGGCGACAGCCGCGCGATCACCTACGCGGAGCTGAAGGACGAGGTCTCCAAGGCTGCCAACGCCCTGCTGGAGCTGGGTGTCCGCAAGGGCGACCGGGTCGCCATCTACATGCCGATGATCCCGGAGACGGCGATCGCGATGCTGGCCTCGGCCCGTATCGGCGCCGCCCACTCGGTGGTCTTCGGCGGCTTCTCGGCGGACGCGCTCGCCACCCGGATCCAGGACGCGGACGCCAAGGTCGTCATCACCGCCGACGGCGGCTTCCGGCGCGGCAAGCCGTCCGCGCTCAAGCCGGCCGTGGACGACGCGATCGCTCGCGTGGACAACGTCGAGCACGTGCTGGTGGTGCGCCGCACCGGGCAGGAAGTGGCCTGGAACGCCGAGCGCGACGTGTGGTGGCACGAGCTGGTGGAGCGCCAGTCGGCCGAGCACACCCCGGAGGCGTTCGAGGCGGAGCACCCGCTGTTCATCCTCTACACCTCCGGCACGACGGGGAAGCCGAAGGGCATCCTGCACACCTCCGGCGGCTACCTCACGCAGGCGGCGTACACGCACTGGGCGGTGTTCGACCTCAAGCCGGAGACGGACGTCTACTGGTGCACGGCGGACGTCGGCTGGGTCACCGGGCACTCGTACATCGTGTACGGGCCGCTGGCGAACGGCGCGACGCAGGTCATGTACGAGGGCACGCCGGACACCCCGCACCAGGGCCGGTTCTGGGAGATCGTGGAGAAGTACCGGGTCACGATCCTCTACACGGCGCCGACCGCGATCCGGACGTTCATGAAGTGGGGCGACGACATCCCCGCCCAGTTCGACCTGTCCTCCCTGCGGGTCCTCGGCTCCGTGGGCGAGCCGATCAACCCCGAGGCGTGGGTCTGGTACCGCAAGCACATCGGCGCCGACCGGACGCCGGTCGTGGACACCTGGTGGCAGACCGAGACCGGCGCGATGATGATCTCGCCGCTGCCCGGCGTGACCGAGGCCAAGCCCGGCTCGGCGCAGCGCCCGCTGCCCGGCATCAGCGCGACGGTCGTCGACGACGAGGCGCACGAGGTGCCCGACGGCGGCGGCGGCTACCTGGTCCTCACCGAGCCGTGGCCGTCGATGCTGCGCACCATCTGGGGCGACGACCAGCGGTTCCTCGACACCTACTGGTCGCGCTTCGAGGGCAAGTACTTCGCCGGTGACGGCGCGAAGAAGGACGAGGACGGGGACATCTGGCTGCTGGGCCGGGTGGACGACGTCATGCTGGTGTCCGGGCACAACATCTCCACCACCGAGGTGGAGTCGGCGCTCGTCTCGCACCCGGCGGTCGCCGAGGCGGCCGTCGTCGGTGCCACCGACGAGACCACCGGCCAGGCCATCGTCGCCTTCGTGATCCTGCGCGGTACCGCGTCGGAGGACGACAAGCTCGTCGGCGAGCTGCGCGACCACGTGGGCGCCACGCTCGGCCCGATCGCCAAGCCCAAGCGGGTCCTGCCGGTGGCGGAGCTGCCGAAGACCCGCTCGGGCAAGATCATGCGCCGGCTCCTGCGGGACGTGGCGGAGAACCGTCAGCTCGGTGACGTCACCACACTGACGGACTCCACGGTCATGGACCTCATCCAGGCCAAGCTCCCGGCAGCGTCGAGCGAGGACTAGGCGGCAGCCCCCAAGGGGCGCCCGGCGTGCACACGCCGGGCGCCCCTTTTGCATGCACCGTGCACCTCGCCTTTGCCCGCAGCTCTGTCCGCAGCACGGACCTCGCCTCGCACGCGGCACGGACCTCACCCCGTACGCGGCACGGACCTCACCCCGTACGCAGCACGAACCTCGACTCACACGCAGCGCAGGCCTCGGCCCGTACACAGCGTGAACCTCACCCCGTACACAGCGTGAGCCCACGTCGACTCATACGCGGCGTGAACCTCAGCGGATGCATCTCGCGCCAACCTTAGGTAAACTAAGCAAAGCCCTCAATGCGAAACGATCCTCAAGGTGTGCCGGGAAGTCTGGTCGGCAAGTGCTCCGTCCTGCCCACCCGATCCGGAGGTCCCCGCCGTGGCCGCGCCCCGCAAGACCGCGCCCCGTAGCCCGAACACCGCCCGCAAGGTCCTCGGCCGCCTGTCCCTGCCCGAGCGGACGTTCGTCGCGGATGCGCTGCGCACCGAGACGGTCGGCGGCGTACTGCTCCTCGTCGCGGCGGTCGCGGCACTGATCTGGGCGAACATCCCCGCGCTGCGCCACAGCTACGCGTCGGTCAGCAACTTCCACTTCGGCCCCGGCGCCCTCGGCCTGGACCTCTCCGTGGCCCACTGGGCCGCCGACGGCCTGCTCGTGGTGTTCTTCTTCGTCGCCGGCATCGAACTCAAGCGCGAGCTGGTCGCCGGGGACCTGCGCGCCCCCAGGGCGGCCGTGCTGCCCGTGGTGTCGGCGCTGTGCGGCATGGCCGTACCGGCGCTCGTGTACACCCTCACCAACCTCACCGGCCACGGCTCCACACAGGGCTGGGCGGTGCCCACCGCCACCGACATCGCCTTCGCGCTCGCCGTCCTCGCGGTCATCGGCACCTCGCTGCCCAGCGCCCTGCGGGCCTTCCTGCTGACCCTCGCGGTCGTCGACGACCTCTTCGCGATACTGATCATCGCGATCTTCTTCACCGACCGGATCGACTTTCCCGTGCTCGGCGCGGCCGTCGCCGGACTGGCGGTCTTCTGGGTGCTGCTGCGCAAGGGCGTACGCGGCTGGTACGTGTACGTGCCCCTGGCGGTCGTGAACTGGGCGCTGATGTACAACAGCGGCGTGCACGCCACCATCGCCGGCGTCGCGATGGGCCTGATGCTGCGCTGCACCGCCCGCGAGGGCGAGCAGCACGCGCCGGGCGAGCACATCGAGCACCTGGTGCGGCCGCTGTCGGCCGGTCTCGCCGTACCACTGTTCGCGCTGTTCAGCGCCGGTGTGTCGATCACCGGCGGGGCGCTCGGGGACGTGTTCGCCAGGCCGGAGACGCTGGGGGTGGTGCTCGGACTCGTCGTCGGCAAGACGCTCGGCATCTTCGGCGGCACCTGGCTGACCGCGCGGTTCACCCATGCCGAGCTGAGCGAGGACCTGGAATGGGCCGACATCTTCGCGGTGGCCTCCCTCGCCGGGATCGGCTTCACCGTCTCGCTGCTCATGGGCGAGCTGGCCTTCGCGGGCGACACGGCGCTGACCGACGAGGTGAAGGCGGCCGTCCTCGTCGGATCGCTGATCGCGGCCCTGTGTGCGACGGTGCTGCTGAAGATGCGCAACGCCAGGTACCGCGGGCTGTGGGAGGACGAGGAGCGCGACGAGGACCGGGACGGCATCCCGGACGTCTACGAGCAGGACGACCCCGCCTACCACCTGCGGATGGCGAAGATCTACGAGAACAAGGCCGCGGAACACCGGCGCGCCGCCGCCGAGAAGGCCGCCGCGGCGCGCCACGGGCTTCAGGAAGTGCCGGGCGGGGCAGGCGAGGAGGACGGTCGTCCGGCATGATCTGACGAGACGGTACAAATCAAGACGGTCTTCGAGACGGCAGACGGTCTTCAAGACGGCAGACGAGACATCAGAGGGAGAACGCGATGAGCGCACCCGACGGCAGCCCGGTCGGCGCCGAACGCAGCATCGGCCAGCTGTTCGCCTCGGCGACGACCGATTTGTCGGCGCTGGTGCACGACGAGATCGCGCTGGCCAAGGCTCAGCTCAAGCAGGACGTCAAGCGCGGCGCGACGAGCGGCGGTGCGTTCACGGCGGCCGGCATGGTGCTGCTGTTCTCCCTCCCGATGCTCAACTTCGCGCTGGCGTACGGCATTCGGACCTGGAGCGGCTGGAACCTCGCCATCTGCTTCGTGCTGTCCTTCGCGGCGAACGTCCTCGTCGCCGGTCTCCTCGCGCTCATCGGCATGGCGTTCGCGAAGAAGGTCAAGAAGAGCCAGAGCCCGCAGATGGTCGCCGCCTCGGTGAAGGAGACGGCGGGCGTCCTGCAGAACGCCAAGCCGCATCCGCGCCCGGAGCTGCCGCAGGACCGGGCTCCGGAGGCCATCGAAGCTGTGGCACGCTCGTCGTCATGACGGAGCCCGCAGCGGCATCGGCCGTACGAATCGAACTTCCCCACGGGGAAAAGGTGACGCACCGGGACGTCGCCGCCAACGGCGCGCGATTCCACATCGCCGAACTCGGCGACGGCCCCCTGGTGCTGCTGCTGCACGGCTTCCCGCAGTTCTGGTGGACCTGGCGGCACCAGCTGGTCGCGCTCGCCGACGCGGGCTACCGGGCCGTGGCCATGGACCTGCGCGGTGTCGGTGGCAGCGACCGCACCCCGCGCGGGTACGACCCCGCCAACCTCGCCCTGGACGTCACCGGCGTGATCCGCTCGCTCGGCGAGCCGGACGCCGCTCTGGTCGGCCACGACCTGGGCGGCTATCTGGCCTGGACGGCGGCGGCGATGCGGCCCAAGCTCGTACGGCGGCTCGCGGTCGTCTCGATGCCGCACCCCCGGCGCTGGCGCGCGGCGATGCTGCGGGACGCCCGGCAGACGGCCGCCAGTTCCTACATCTGGGGGTTCCAGCGGCCGTGGATCCCGGAGCGTCAGCTGACCGCCGACGACGGCGCGCTGGTGGGGCGGCTGATCCGCGAGTGGTCCGGGCCGCGACTGCCGGACGACGCGGACGTGGAGACGTACCAGCGGGCCATGTGCATCCCGTCCACCGCGCATTGTTCGATCGAGCCGTACCGCTGGCTGGTGCGCTCGCTGGCCCGCCCGGACGGCATCCAGTTCAACCGCAGGATGAAGCGGCCGGTGCGGGTGCCCACCCTGCATCTGCACGGTTCGCTGGACCCGGTGACCCGCACGCGCAGCGCGGCCGGCTCGGGCGAGTACGTCGAAGCCCCGTACCGCTGGCGCCTGTTCGACGGTCTCGGTCACTTCCCGCACGAGGAGGACCCGGCGGCCTTCTCGACCGAGCTGATCAACTGGCTGAAGGATCCCGAGCCAGACCGCTGAGACCCCGGACAGCCGAGACCCCGGACAGCCGAGACCCCGGACAGCCGAGACCCCGGACCGCGCCCGGCGTCCGGCCGGGCTCCGGGAGGTCGCCGTCCAAGACCGGTCGGTGACCGGGCCGGTGCGTGGAGTATCCGGTTCCTGGACACTTGTTCCTCGAACGGCCACATGCCTGCCGCATAGGCCAATTGGGGGGCGCGCAGGCGGTTATAGACCTTGGGGCAGGGGCACACGTCGGGGTATGGGCTGGACGCACGACTACAGTGACGCACCCCGCAACCGCCGTTCCGCTGCCGGGCCGGGCTCCCCGCAGCGGGGCACCCCGCAACTGGCGGGGACGGACCTGAGGGTGGGGATTCCGCGCATCCTGCGCCGCCGGGCCCGCTGGGTCTCCATGCGCCTGCGTCACCCGCGCGGCTGAGCCCCCTCGCCGAGGATCACAGGGCGCAGCTGTCCGTGCCCACCTGTTCGTTCGCCGTACGACCCCGGGCGATGTCCTGCTGGATCTCGTCCGCCGTGAGGGCGTAGCCGGTGTCGGCGTCGTCGAGGGACTTGGCGAAGACCACGCCGTACACCTTGCCCTGGGGCGTGAGCAGCGGGCCGCCGGAGTTGCCCTGACGGACGGTCGCGTACAAGGAGTAGACGTCGCGGCGGACCGTGCCGCGGTGGTAGATGTCCGGGCCGTTGGCCGAGATGCGCCCGCGCACGCGCGCGGCGCGGACGTCGTACGAGCCGTTCTCCGGGAAGCCCGCGACGATCGCGCCGTCACCGCCGGCCGCGTCCTGGGCGGAGAACCGGAGGGCGGTCGCCTTCAGGTCCGGCACGTCGAGGACTGCGATGTCGCGCTTCCAGTCGTAGACGACGACCTTGGCGGCGTACTTGCGGCCCTCCCCGCCGATCTGCACGGTGGGCGCGTCGACGCCCCCGACGACGTGCGCGTTGGTCATGACGCGGCGGTCGGCGAAGACGAACCCGGTGCCTTCCAGGACCTTGCCGCAGCTCTGGGCGGTGCCGGTGACCTTGACGATGGACCGCTGGGCGCGGGTGGTGACCCTGCTGTGCGCCAGCGCCGGGTCGGGCGGCCGGACGTCGGCGATCGGCTCGTTGGCGAAGGGGCTGAAGACCTGCGGGAAGCCGTTCTGCGCAAGGACGGTGGAGAAATCGGCGAACCAGGTGTTGGCCTGCGTGGGCAGCGCACGGGAGACGCCGAGGAGCACCTTGGAGCCGCGGACCTCCTTGCCGAGCGTCGGCAGGGTCGTACCGGCGAGGGCGGAGCCGATCAGCCAGGCGACCAGCAGCATCGCGACGACGTTGACCAGAGCGCCGCCGGTGGCGTCCAGGGCGCGGGCCGGGGACCAGGTGATGTGGCGGCGGAGCTTGTTGCCGAGGTGGGTGGTCAGGGCCTGGCCGATGGAGGCGCAGACGATGACGACGACCACGGCGACGACGGCGGCGGTGGTGCCGACCTGCGCGTTGTCGGTCACGGCGTCCCAGATGACGGGCAGTGCGTACACGGCCACGAGACCGCCGCCGAGGAACCCGATCACCGACAGGATGCCGACGACGAAGCCCTGCCGGTAGCCCACGACCGCGAACCACACGGCCGCCACCAGCAACAGGATGTCCAGCACGTTCACCGCTTCAGGCCTCGCCTATCCACTCCGGTCCCAGCACCCCGGCCGGGGATCCGGGAGCCCGCGCAACAGCCGCCCTGGTCCGGGCACCCGGAAGAACACAGCTCACAGCACCCGGAAAAACACAGCACGGACGACACCCTGTCATGACCGCCAGTCGAGCGGGACCTGCTTCTCCCTGTCCCAGGGGCGCTCCCAGCCCGCGTAGTGCAGCAGGCGGTCGATCACTCCGGCCGTGAAACCCCAGACCAGGGCCGATTCGACCAGAAATGCCGGGCCTCGGTGGCCGCTGGGGTGCACCGCCGTGACCCGGTTGACGGGGTCCGTGAGATCCGCCACGGGGACGGTGAAGACACGGGCCGTCTCGTTCGGATCGACGACGCCGACCGGGCTGGGCTCGCGCCACCAGCCGAGCACGGGCGTGACGACGAATCCGCTGACCGGGATGTAGAGAGCGGGCAGCACGCCGAAGAGCTGGACGCCGGCCGGGTCGAGCCCAGTCTCCTCCTCGGCCTCGCGCAGGGCGGCTCTGAGCGGCCCCTCGGTCTTCGGGTCTCCGTCCTCCGGGTCGAGGGCGCCGCCCGGGAAGGACGGCTGGCCCGCGTGCGAGCGCAGGGAACCGGCGCGCTCCATGAGCAGCAGCTCGGGGCCGCGCTCGCCCTTGCCGAACAGGATCAGCACGGCCGACTGGCGCCCCGAGCCGTTCTCCGGCGGCAGAAAGCGGCTGAGCTGGATCGGCTCGACCGTCTCCGCCGCCCGCGCCACGGGCTCCAGCCAGCCCGGCAGGCCCTCCTTGCGCAGCGCCACCGGGCCGTCGTGCGTGTCGCTCGTGTACGTCATCGCCACCCCCGTCCTGCCGTGTCCAACGCCCGAAGCCCCGGAGATCGTTCCGTCATCCGGCCCCCAGCGGCGGCGCCGGCTTGCCTCCCGCGTCGAGGTAGGCCTGCGGAGGCTTCAGGCGCTGGCCCGGGAAGCCGCCCTTCTCGTACTTCAGGAGCTTCTGCGCCTTCTCCGGGTCGGTCTCGCCCTCACCGTAGGCGGGGCACAGCGGGGCGATGGGGCAGGCACCGCAGGCGGGCTTGCGGGCGTGGCAGATGCGGCGGCCGTGCCAGACCACGTGGTGGGACAGGTCGGTCCAGTCGCTCTTCGGGAACAGCGCGCCGACGGCCGCCTCGATCTTGTCCGGGTCGGTCTCGGCGGTCCACTGCCAGCGCCGGACCAGCCGCTGGAAGTGCGTGTCCACCGTGATTCCGGGCCGCCCGAAGGCGTTGCCGAGCACGACGAAGGCGGTCTTGCGGCCGACGCCGGGCAGCTTGACGAGGTCCTCCAGCCTGCCGGGCACCTCACCGCCGAAGTCCTCGGCGAGGGCCTTGGAGAGCCCTATCGCCGACTTCGTCTTGGCCCGGAAGAAACCGCAGGGACGCAGGATCTCCTCGACCTCCTCCGGGTTGGCGGCGGCGAGGTCCTCGGGTGTGGGGTACTTGGCGAAGAGCGCCGGGGTCGTCTGGTTGACCCGCAGGTCGGTGGTCTGGGCCGAGAGCACCGTGGCGACCAGCAGCTGGAAGGGGTTCTCGAAGTCCAGCTCGGGGTGGGCGTACGGGTAGACCTCGGCGAGTTCGCGGTTGATACGGCGAGCGCGCCGGACCAGGGCGGTGCGGGTCTCGTGCGCCGGGGGCTTCGCAGCGGCCTTCCCGACAGGCACCGCCTTCTTGGCAGCGGCCTTCCCGACAGGCACCGCCTTCTTGGCAGCGGCCTTCCCGACAGGCACGGCTTTCTTGGCAGCGACCTTCCCAGCAGGCGCGGTCATCTCGGCAGCGGCCTTCTCGGCGGGCGCAGCTTTCTTCGCGGCGGCCTTCTCGGCGGGCGCCGTCCTCTTGGAGGCGGCCTTGGAAGCAGCCTTCTGGGCGGCGGTCTTCTTGGCAGCGGCCTTCTTGGCCGGAACGGCCTTCTCGGCGGACAGAGGCGTCCCGGGAGGCGTAACCTTCTTGACAGAAGCCACCTTTTTAACCGTTTTGCCTGTCTTCTTACTACCGTCGGGGCCTTGTTCGCCCACAGCGGAATTTTGACGTACAGACACCCGCCCAGCCCCCTTGGCCTGTGCTCTCACCGGCGATTTGGACACCCGGCCAGCCTAAAGCCCGGCACCGACATCCGCCCCGGACCCGGAAGATCAGCCCCCGATTGGACCCCTGCCGCTTACCTCGCGAGACCTGTGCGGCATCCTTGTGACAGATCACACTGTTTGGACCGTCCGGCAATATGGGGAGCACGGTCCCCTGGTACCAAGGGGGAGCAAGATCCCCTGAGCAGGTCGACAAGGAGAGAACTCGTGGACGACGTTCTGCGGCGCAACCCGCTCTTCGCGGCGCTCGATGACGAGCAGTCCGCGGAGCTGCGCGCCTCCATGAGTGAGGTGACCCTCGCACGTGGAGACTCCCTGTTCCACGAGGGCGACCCGGGCGACCGGCTCTACGTCGTCACCGAGGGCAAGGTCAAGCTCCACCGCACCTCCCCCGACGGCCGCGAGAACATGCTCGCCGTCGTCGGCCCCGGCGAGCTGATCGGTGAACTGTCGCTGTTCGACCCCGGCCCGCGCACGGCGACCGCGACCGCGCTGACCGAGGTCAAGCTGCTCGGTCTCGGCCACGGCGACCTCCAGCCCTGGCTGAATGCCCGCCCCGAGGTGGCCACCGCCCTGCTGCGCGCCGTCGCGCGCCGCCTGCGCAAGACCAACGACGCCATGTCCGACCTGGTCTTCTCCGACGTCCCCGGCCGTGTGGCCCGTGCCCTGCTGGACCTCTCCCGCCGCTTCGGCGTGCAGTCCGAGGAGGGCATCCACGTCGTCCACGACCTGACGCAGGAGGAGCTGGCCCAGCTGGTCGGCGCCTCGCGCGAGACCGTGAACAAGGCACTGGCCGACTTCGCCCAGCGCGGGTGGCTCCGCCTGGAGGCGCGGGCCGTGATCCTGCTGGACGTCGAAAGGCTCGCGAAGCGGTCGCGCTGAGGACTCGTCGCCGAGATCCCCGTGGGTTGCCGCCCCCGGACACGGCTTCCTCTGTGAGCGGTCACCGTGGGCTGCGGCCCCGGACCCCCGCCTCCCCTGTGAGCGGTCACCGCGGGCTGCGGCCCCCGACTCCCCTTCCTCTCCGAGCGGTCCTCGTCCTCGGACGCCGGACGGGCCGGTCTTCCGCCGGGCCGGCCCGAAATACCGGCGCAGGCCCGCCGTAAATCACCTGTCACGGCGGTGGGGACCGGGCACAGTGGCCCCATGGCCGAAACCGTTCCCCGCAGAGGTCTCGACGACCAGGGCTGCATCGAGCGCGAAGGCTCCCTCGCGCGCGTGCCGCACGTGTTCCGTCCGGTCGTGGCCGCCGCCCGCGACGGGCTGCTGGACCTCTTCGGCGCCCGGCTGCACAGCGCGTACCTCTACGGGTCGGTTCCGCGCGGCACCGCGCGCGTGGGGCGCAGCGACCTGGATCTGCTGGTCGCCCTGCGCGAGGAGCCGGCCGACGCCGACCGGGAGGCCGTGCGTACCCTCGGCGAGGCGCTCGACAAGGAGTTCCCGCAGATCGACGGCGTGGGCACGCTGCTGTACGGCCGGGCGCGGCTGCTGAGCGACCTGGAGACCTACGACCTCGGCTGGTTCGTCGCCTGCCTGTGCACCCCGCTGCTCGGGGACGACCTCGCCGAGTACCTGCCCCGCTACCGCCCCTCCTCCCTGCTCGCCCGCGAGACCAACGGCGACCTCGCGCTTCTCCTCCCCCGCTGGCGGGAGCGGATCGCCGCCGCCGGGGACACCGAGGAGGCCCTGCGCCCCCTGGTGCGCTTCATGTCCCGGCATCTCGTGCGCACCGGCTTCACCCTCGTGATGCCCCGCTGGAACGGCTGGACCAGCGACCTGCGGGAGATGGCCGAGGCGTTCGGCACGTACTACCCGCAGCGGGCCGCACAGCTGCGCGGGGCGGCGGAGTACGGAAGCGAGCCCGTCGGCGACCCGGACGTCCTGCGGTCGTACGTGGACGACCTCGGGCCCTGGCTCGCCGAGGAGTACGCGCGCGTGCACGGCGTCAAGGCGCCCCGCCCGGACTGAAGCCCCCCGCCCCGGCCGAAGCTCCCGTCCGGGCTGAAGGCTTCCCCTGCCGCCCTGGAGGCTCCCCGTCCGGACGGGCCCTAGATCAGCCCGTGCTCGCGCAGGTACTCCAGCTGGGCCCGCACCGACAGCTCGGCCGCCGGCCACAAGGAGCGGTCCACGTCGGCGTACACGTGGGCGACGACCTCGGCGGGCGTGCGGTGGCCGTCCTCGACGGCCGTCTCGACCTGGGCGAGGCGATGGGCCCGGTGGGCGAGGTAGAACTCGACGGCGCCCTGGGCGTCCTCCAGGACCGGCCCGTGGCCCGGCAGGACCGTGTGCACGCCGTCGTCGACCGTCAGCGACCTCAGGCGGCGCAGGGAGTCCAGATAGTCCCCCAGGCGGCCGTCGGGGTGCGCCACGACCGTCGTACCGCGCCCGAGGATCGTGTCGCCGGTCAGCACGGCCCGGTCGGCCGGGAGATGGAAGCACAGCGAGTCCGCGGTGTGCCCGGGGGTCGGTACGACCCTCAGCTCCAGGCCGCCGACGGTGACCACGTCCCCGGCGGCCAGTCCCTCGTCGCCGAGCCGCAGCGCCGGATCGAGGGCACGCACGCGCGTGCCGGTCAGCTCGGCGAAGCGGCCGGCGCCCTCGGCGTGGTCGGGGTGGCCGTGGGTGAGCAGCGTGAGGGCGACGCGCTTGCCGGCCCTCTCGGCCGTGTCCACCACGGTGCGCAGGTGGCCGCCGTCCAGGGGGCCCGGGTCGATCACCACGGCCAGGTCGGAGTCGGGCTCGGCGACGATCCAGGTGTTGGTGCCGTCCAGGGTCATCGCGGAGGCGTTGGGGGCCAGCACATTGACGGCCCGTTCGGTCGCGGGGCCCGAGAGCACCGCGCCGCGGGGCTGGCCGGGCAGGGCTGCTGCGTCGGTCATGCGGGGCCTCCACCGGTGCTCGGAGCGGTCGGGACGTGCTTGGTGAACTCGTCGTGCCCCGGCCAGGTCAGCACGATCTCGCCGTCCTCCAGGCGGGCGCGCGCCAGCACCGGGGTCATGTCCCGCCCGGGCGCGGCGGCGAGCGCCTCGGCTGCGGTGGCGTGCGGGAGGAGCTGGCGCAGGGTGGCGATGGTGGGCGGCATCATCAGCAGCTCGCCCTTGTCGTACCCGGCGGCGGCCTCAGCCGGGCGGATCCACACCGTGCGGTCGGCCTCCGTGGAGGCGTTGCGGGTGCGCTGGCCCTCGGGGAGGGCGGCCACGAAGAACCAGGTGTCGTACCGGCGGGACTCGAACTCGGGGGTGATCCAGCGGGTCCAGGCACCCAGCAGGTCGGAGCGCAGCACCAGACCGCGGCGGTCCAGGAACTCGGCGAAGGACAGCTCGCGCGCGACCAGGGCCGCGCGGTCCGCCTCCCAGTCGTCCCCGGTGGTGTCGCCGACGACCGAGTCGGGGTCGGGCCCGGCGAGCAGGACGCCCGCCTCCTCGTACGTCTCCCGCACGGCCGCGCAGACGATCGCCTGGGCGCCGGTCTCGTCGACGCCCAGCCTCTTCGCCCACCACGCGCGCGTGGGGCCCGCCCAGCGGACCCGACGGTCGTCGTCGCGCGGGTCGACACCGCCGCCGGGATACGCGTACGCGCCTCCGGCGAAGGCCATGGAGGCGCGTCTGCGCAGCATGTGGACGACGGGGCCGTCCGGGGTGTCCTTCAGGAGCAGCACCGTGGCCGCGCGTTTGGGGGTCACCGGTGTGAGGGTGCCGGCCGCGTGCGCGCGGATGCGGTCGGGCCACTCCTCGGGGTACCACTGCCCATTCGCCATGGCCGGAGGCTATCCCGTATAGGGCGAATGTTCGAGAGGTACCCGAGGTCAGAGGGGCTGCGGCAGGGGGGCGGGGCGGGTTACGGAACCAGCTCGACCTGGATCTCGACCTCCACCGGCGCGTCCAGCGGCAGCACCGCGACGCCCACCGCGCTGCGGGCGTGCACGCCCTTGTCGCCGAGCACCTCGCCGAGCAGCTCGCTGGCGCCGTTGACGACACCGGGCTGCCCGGTGAAGTCGGAGGCGGAGGCGACGAAGCCGACGACCTTCACGACGCGCGCGATGCGGTCCAGGTCGCCGGTCACGGACTTCACGGCGGCCAGTGCGTTCAGCGCGCAGGTGCGGGCCAGGTCCTTGGCCTCCTCCGCCGTGACCTCGGCGCCCACCTTGCCGGTGACCGGCAGCTTGCCCTCGACCATCGGCAGCTGGCCGGCGGTGTACACGTACACGCCGGACTGCACCGCGGGCTGGTACGCGGCCAGCGGCGGTACGACCTCCGGCAGGGTCAGGCCCAGTTCGGCCAGCTTGGCCTCTACCGCGCTCATGCCTGCTTCTCCCGCTTCAGGTAGGCCACGAGCTGTTCGGGGTTGGGCCCGGGCACGACCTGGACGAGCTCCCAGCCGTCCTCGCCCCAGGTGTCCAGAATCTGCTTCGTGGCATGGACGAGCAGCGGCACGGTTGCGTATTCCCACTTGGTCATGGGCCGACTGTAGCCGCTGTGACCCGGGGGACCCGCGGACGGCCGGGGGTGCCGTTGTCCACAGCCTCCCGCGTGGCTGTCGGCCGGACTGGTTAGGCTCGAAGGCGTGAGCAGGCTCCAGGTCGTCAGCGGCAAGGGCGGGACCGGAAAGACGACGGTCGCCGCCGCACTCGCGCTGACCCTCGCGACCGAGGGGAAGCGGACGCTTCTCGTGGAGGTCGAGGGTCGGCAGGGCATCGCCCAGCTCTTCGAGACGGAGGCGCTGCCCTACGAGGAGCGGAAGATCGCGGTCGCTCCCGGGGGCGGGGAGGTGTACGCCCTGGCCATCGACCCCGAACTGGCCCTTCTGGACTACCTCCAGATGTTCTACAAGCTCGGTGGCGCGGGCCGGGCCCTGAAGAAGCTCGGCGCGATCGACTTCGCCACCACCGTCGCGCCCGGGCTGAGAGACGTCCTGCTCACCGGCAAGGCGTGCGAGGCGGTGCGCCGCAAGGACAGGAGCGGGCGCTTCACGTACGACTACGTCGTCATGGACGCCCCGCCGACCGGCCGCATCACCCGCTTCCTGAACGTCAACGACGAGGTGGCGGGCCTTGCGAAGATCGGCCCGATACACAATCAGGCGCAGGCCGTGATGCGGGTGCTGAAGTCGCCGGAGACGGCGGTGCACCTGGTGACGCTGCTGGAGGAGATGCCGGTCCAGGAGACCGCCGACGGCATCGCCGAACTCCGGGCGGCGCGGCTGCCGGTGGGCAGGGTCATCGTGAACATGGTCCGGCCCGAGGTGCTGGACGCGGCCGATCTGGAACTCGTACGGACCGTGCCGCGTTCCACTCTTGCCCGGGCGCTGTCGGCCGCCGGGCTCGGCGGCGCACGGCGGGGCGGGAACGCCGAGCGGCTGGTGGACCCGCTGCTGGAGCAGGCCGCGGAGTACGCCGAGCGCTATGCGCTGGAGCAGGAGCAGCGCGCGGTCCTCGGCGAGCTGGGCCTGCCGATGCACGAACTGCCGCTGCTCGCCGAGGGCGTGGACCTGGCGGGCCTGTACGAACTCGCCACCGAGCTGGGGAAGCAGGGGTTGTCATGAGTCCGGACCCGTCCGAGGCGCAGGACGCCGCCCGCCCCCGCCTTTCCCCCGCGCGGGTGCTCGACATCGACCTCCTGCTGGACGACCGGAAGACCCGGATCGTGGTGTGCTGCGGCTCGGGCGGGGTCGGCAAGACGACGACCGCGGCGGCACTGGGCCTCAGAGCCGCCGAGCGGGGCCGCAAGGTGGTCGTCCTCACCATCGACCCTGCCCGGCGCCTCGCCCAGTCGATGGGCATCGACTCCCTGGACAACGTGCCGCGGCGGGTGAAGGGCACCGAGGATCGCGGAGAGGCAGCGCGCAGCGATTCGGCCGAGGGCGATGGCGAGCGACGGACGGGCGGCGAACTGCACGCCATGATGCTCGACATGAAGCGCACCTTCGACGAGGTCGTCGAGGCGCACGCGGACCCCGAGCGGGCGGCCGCGATCCTGGCCAACCCCTTCTACCAGTCGCTCTCGGCGGGCTTCGCGGGCACGCAGGAGTACATGGCGATGGAGAAGCTGGGCCAGCTGCGGGCGAAGGACGAGTGGGACCTGATCGTGGTCGACACCCCGCCCTCCCGCTCGGCGCTGGACTTCCTGGACGCGCCCAAGCGGCTCGGTTCCTTCCTGGACGGCCGCCTGATCCGCCTGCTGACCGCCCCCGCCAAACTCGGCGGACGCGCGGGGATGGCCTTCCTCAATGTCGGCATGTCGATGATGACCGGCACGCTGGGCAAGCTGCTGGGCGGCCAGCTGCTGAAGGACGTCCAGACGTTCGTGGCCGCGATGGACACCACCTTCGGCGGTTTCCGTACGCGCGCGGACGCCACGTACAAACTGCTGCAGGCGCCGGGTACGGCGTTCCTGGTGGTGGCGGCCCCGGAGCGGGACGCGCTGCGCGAGGCCGCGTACTTCGTGGAGCGGCTGGCCGCCGAGGACATGCCGCTGGTGGGTCTGGTCCTCAACCGGGTCCATGGCAGCGGCGCCGGCCGGCTGTCGGCCGAGCGGGCGCTCGCCGCCGCGGAAAATCTTGAGGAACCCCGCATTGTGGATCAGGGCGGCGGGAAAGCTGGACTTCGTAACTCTCCCGACACGTACGGCAGTTCAGAACCTCCCGCTTCGGCGACACCGGCTCCGGACGACGGCTCCCCCGCCGCCACGGACGAAGGCTCCCCCGCCATCACGGCCGACAGCTCTCCCGCCGCGGACCCGGAGCGATCCGTCGACCAGCTCACCGCAGGCCTGCTGAGGCTGCACGCCGATCGCATGCAGCTGCTCTCACGCGAGCAGCGCACGCGTGACCGCTTCGCCGCCCGCCACCCCGAAGTGGCGGTCGTCGAGGTACCCGCGCTCCCCGGAGACGTCCACGACCTCACGGGCCTGCGTACCATCGGCGACCGACTGGCGGCGGGGCACGCGGAGCTGCCCTAGCGACAGACGTAACAGACGTATACGAGGGCTGCCGTAGCGACAGACGCATACGGGGCTACCACCGGCAGGCTCACGAGGCTGTCGTGGCGGCAGGCGTACAGCGCCGTCGCAGCGACGGCCGTGACAAGAGGCCGTCGCAGGCCGCACACGGGCCTCACACCGGGCCGGACCACCCTCGCCCGCCCGATACGCGCCGCCGCTTCCCCCGGCGCAGGTCCTGCAGGTGTTGTCCCAGGACGCAGGTCCGACCGTTGCTTCCCGTGGCTTTCGCCCGGTCGGAGCGGTCCTGGGTGCCCGCCGCGAGCCGATGCCCTCAGCTCACCGCCGCGTAGTTCTCGTACACCTCGTCGCTGTCGAGGGGCAGGATGCCGACGCCCCGCTCATACTCCGAGCGGGCGGTCTCCAACAGCCTCCGCCACGAGGTCACGGTGGGCCGCCGGCGCAGCAGTGCGCGGCGCTCCCGCTCCGTCATGCCTCCCCACACGCCGAATTCGACGCGGTTGTCCAGCGCATCGGCCAGGCATTCGGTGCGTACCGGACATCCGGTGCACACTGCCTTGGCCCTGTTCTGCGCTGCTCCTTGAACGAACAGTTCATCCGGATCGGTAGTGCGGCAGGCAGCCTGCGCACTCCAGTCGGTTACCCAGCCCATACCGGCGCCGTCCTCTCCCGAATCGAGGCTCCCCCACGGCGGCAGCGGCATATTCACCGCCGCCAGTTGAGGACGTTACGGAAGGCGGGGACAGCGCAACACCCCCTTCGGGCCCAATCTTGAATGGCCCGAACGGACTATGGGTAAGCGGCAGATCACCCGCGGGAGTGAGCTGACGACATGCGTGATCATCCCGGCAAACCGGGACAGCTATGGTGCGCCACATCGGGCACCGGGTAACACACGAGGCGGATTCGGACACGCCCCCACCAGAAAGTCGGGGTACTTCCAGAACGATTCGGGGTCGCCGGACGTATTGATACGTGGCCGCACTGCCGTGACAGTTGAGAGCAGCTTAGGCCAAGGCCTGCGCGCGTGTCCGGCGAATGAGAAGGTAGGCACCGTGCTTTGCCGCGCCGTGGCGCGGCAGCACTCCTCCGGCGTGCCCTGAAACGCCCCGGGCCGGACATCTCCGGCATCTCGGACATCACGATCCGGCACCCGAACATCCCGAGAAGCGGTCGCTCCATCGGAACGCTCAGGAGTACGGATTAGGCTGCCCCCATGCCAAAGAAGCGCTCGGGCAGTGGTCTGTCGGCAACACAGCAGGCCGCCAAGTTCCTCGGTGTCAGTGTGCTCGCGGGAGCCGTGATGGCGGGCATCGCGCTGCCCGCGGCCGGCGCGCTGGGCCTCGCGGCCAAGGGCTCGGTCAAGGGCTTCGACGAGATCCCGGCCAACCTCAAGAGCCCCCAGCTCAGCCAGCGCACCACCATCCTGGACAGCAAGGGCAACCAGATCGCGGCCGTCTACTCCCGCGACCGTACGGTGGTGGACCTCAAGGACATTTCGCCGTACATGCAGAAGTCGATCGTCGCGATCGAGGACTCGCGCTTCTACAAGCACGGCGCGATCGACCTCAAGGGCGTGCTGCGCGCCCTGAACAAGAACGCGCAGAGCGGCGGGGTCTCCCAGGGCGCCTCCACGCTCACCCAGCAGCTGGTGAAGAACTACTTCATCGAGGAGGCCGGCGACGACCCGACGAAGGTCGCCGAGGCCACCCAGCAGACCCTGGGCCGCAAGGTCCGCGAGCTGAAGTACGCGATCCAGATCGAGGAGAAGCTCGGCAAGAAGAAGATCCTCGAGAACTACCTGAACATCACCTTCTTCGGCGAGCAGGCCTACGGTGTCGAGGCCGCCGCCCAGCGCTACTTCTCCAAGCACGCCAAGGACCTGAACCTGCAGGAATCCGCGCTGCTGGCCGGCATCGTCCAGTCCCCGAGCCGCTACGACCCGGTCAACGACGAGGCAGAGGCCACCAAGCGCCGCAACACCGTCCTGCAGCGCATGGCCGAGGTCGGGGACGTCTCCCAGGCCGAGGCCGACAGGGCCAAGGGGAAGCCGCTCGGGCTGCACCCCAGTCAGCCCAAGAACGGCTGCATCACCGCGGTCGACGGCGCCGGCTTCTTCTGCGACTACGTGCGCGAGATCTTCCTGACCGACAAGGTCTTCGGCAAGACCCGGGAGGACCGGGCGAAGCTGTGGAACCGAGGCGGTCTGACGATCCGCACGACGCTCGACCCGCAGTCGCAGAAATCGGTCCAGGCGTCCATCAAGGACCACGTCTACAAGAGCGACGCCGTGGCCACCGCCGCGACCATCGTCGAGCCCGGCACCGGCAAGATCCTCGCCATGGGCCAGTCCCGTCCGTACGGCTTCGGCAGGAACGAGACGCAGATCAACCTGTCGGTGAACCAGAACAGGGGCGGCGGCGCCGGCTACCAGCCCGGTTCGACGTTCAAGCCGATCGTGGCGGCAGCCGCCATCGAGGGCGGCAAGCCGCCGACGCAGGAGTACTCGTCGCCGTACTCGATGCCCTACCCGAGCCCGGTGGCCGCGTGCGACGGCAAGACCTGGCACAACGACCCGGCCAAGCCGGCCAAGCTGACCAACGAGAACACCTCGGAGCACGGCCCGTACGGCATGAAGGAGGCGACCGCCAAGTCGGTCAACACCTACTACGTGCAGCTGATCAGCGACATCGGCATCTGTCCCGTCACCGACATGGCACAGAAGATGGGAGTGGAGCGCGCCGACGGCCGCAAGATCGACCAGGCCCCCTCCATCGCGCTCGGCACCCAGGAGATGTCCCCGCTGACGATGGCGAACGCCTACGCCACCTTCGCCTCGCGCGGTATGTACTGCACCCCGGTCGCCATCGAGTCGATCACCCAGACGGTCGGCAGCGAGACGAAGTCCCTCGAGGTGCCGAAGTCGACCTGCTCGCGCGCGATGTCGGAGAAGACCGCCGACACCGTGAGCACACTCCTGAAGGGCGTGGTCGAGGACGGCACGGGTCAGGAGGCCGGTCTCGGCGCCCGCCCGAGCGCGGGCAAGACCGGTACGACGGACAAGCGGTACGCGGCCTGGTTCGTCGGATACACCCCGAACATGGCGGGCGCGGTCTGGGTCGGCGACCCGCAGCACAAGCGGCAGATGGTCAACATCACCATCGGCGGCGTCCCGCACGACAAGGTCTACGGCGGTCAGGTCCCCGGACCGATCTGGCGCGACATGATGACCGGCGCCCTGGAGGGCAAGCCCGCACCGGACTTCCAACTGGTCGACATCCCCGACGACAACAAGGGGGGCGACCGGGGAAAAGGCCGAGGGGGGAACAACGACGGGAACAACGGGGACCACACGGGCGGGGTCATCGGGGGACTGATCGGCGGTCTCACTGACGGCGGCACGAACGGGGACCCCGGAGGCACCACCGGGGTCACCACCGGCGGCACCATCCCGACGCCGACGTTCTCCCTCCCGGGAAACTTCATCCAGGGGCAGACGAACGGCGGGACCAATGGGAACGGGTTCGGGGGACGAAAGGGTTAGGAGCGACCACGGCGGGCCGCCGACCTCCGTCCCCACGGCCCGCCCCCGCGACACCGGGGCGAGCCGGCAGCACGGCTGATGCGAACCGCTGGTCCGAGCCGCTGGTCCGACTGGTCCGAGCCGGTGATCCGGGGCGGCGAGCCCGCGAGTCGGCCGAAGCGAGCCCGTGGACCGGGGCAGCGAGCCCATGAGTCGGCCGAAGCGAGCCCGTGGACCGGCTCTCGCGGAGCCGTGGACCGGCTCTCGCGGACCCGCCGGGGGAAGCCGGCACATCGATCCCGCGGATCCTCCGGTGAAACTGGATCAGCTCAGCCGCGCCGCCCGCCCCGCGGCTGAACCGACTTCCCGGCTCTCATGAGCCTTCTTGCTCTTCCGGATCAACCAGCCAGGAACTTCTTCACCGCGGCGGCGACGCGGCCGCCCTCGGCCTGGCCCGCCACCTTCGGGTTCACGATCTTCATCACGGCACCCATGGCCCGCGGCCCCTCGGCACCGGCCGCCTTCGCCTCGGTGACGGCCTGCGCGACGATCGCGTTCAGCTCGTCATCGGACAGCTGCTTGGGCAGGTACGCGGCAAGGAGCTCGCCCTCCGCCTTCTCCCGCTCGGCCGACTCGGCACGACCACCCTGGGCGAAGGCGTCCGCGGCCTCGCGGCGCTTCTTCGCCTCCTTGGTGATCACCTTGAGCACCTCGTCGTCGGAGAGCTCTCGCTTCTCCTTGCCCGCGACCTCCTCCTTGGTGATCGCGGCGAGCGTCAGCCGGAGCGTCGAGGAGCGGAGCTCGTCGCGCTCCTTGATCGCGGCGTTGAGGTCGTCCTGCAGCTTCGACTTGAGCGTGGTGGTCATGCGGTCGATTGTCGCAGGTACGCCGGCGCGGGCGCGCCCTGATTTACCGGGCGGCCGGTCTCGGGGCCGACAGGGTCTGACACGATGGTCGTATGCGCGCGCGATACGGAGTACCCCTGGGAATCATGGCGGCAGGTGCCGCCGGACTGGCGTACGCGGCGGGCTTCGAGGCCCGCTTCTTCCGCCTGCGACGGGTGACCGTCCCGGTCCTCCCGTCGGGCATGCGCCCGCTGCGCGTCCTGCAGGTCTCCGACATCCACATGGTCGGCGGCCAGCACAAGAAGCAACGGTGGCTGCAGTCGCTGGCGGGCCTGCGCCCCGACTTCGTGATCAACACCGGTGACAACCTCTCGGACCCCGCGGGTGTCCCCGAGGTCCTGGACGCCCTCGGTCCGCTGATGGAGTTCCCGGGCGCCTACGTCTTCGGCTCCAACGACTACTACGGCCCCAAACTCCGCAACCCCGCCCGTTACCTGCTGGAGAAGACCAGCGGGCGCCACGGCCTGAACGGCAATCCGCCCGCCGTGGGAGTGATCCACAACCCCTGGGAGGACCTCAGGGACGGTTTCGACGCTGCGGGCTGGCAGAACCTGACGAACACGCGGGGCGTCCTGAAGATCGAGGGCATGTCGATCGAGCTGACCGGCCTGGACGACCCCCACATCAAGCGCGACCGCTACGCCCGGGTGGCCGGCGGCCCCTCCGGCACGTACGACTTCTCGATGGGCGTGGTCCACGCCCCGTACCTGCGCGTCCTCGACTCCTTCACGGCGGACGACTACCCCCTGGTCCTGGCCGGCCACACCCACGGCGGCCAGTTGTGCATCCCCTTCTACGGCGCCCTGGTCACCAACTGCGACCTGGACGCGGACCGCGTCAAGGGCCTGTCCACCCACACGGCAGAGGGGCGTACGTCCTACCTCCACGTCTCCGCAGGCTGCGGCACCAACCGCTACACCCCCGTCCGCTTCGCCTGCCCACCGGAGGCGACGCTGCTGACGCTGGTGGGGCGGGAGTAGACCGGCGAGGCCCCGGAGCGGGGAGACCGGCGACCGAGGGGGCGGGGAGACCGGTCGCCGATAGAGCAGGGCGACGAGACCGGTCACCAAGGGGCTCGGAGACCGGAAACCGAAGGCCCGGACACCGAAGCTCCTGACGCCGGAGGTCCGGTAGCCGAAGGCCCGGAAACCCAAGCTCCTGACGGCGGAGGTCCGGGAAGCCGAGGATACGAGAGCCTACGGTCCGGGGGCCGAAGGTCCGGGAGCGGTCCGGGGGCCGAAAATGCGGGAGCCTACGGTCCTGCCTCCGCTCGCGGGTTCGAACCGCCACCACCCGCCCGGAGTACTCCACATGGCCCCCTTCACCCCTTTTGCCTAGCTTGAGGGCATGACCGCCCCGATACCCAGGGACATCCCGGACCTGCCGGCGATCCCGAGCCCGCCCCTCGTGCTGCCCTCTCCCGTGCCGGCCACGGCCGTGGTGGCCCCGGTCCGCCGCCCTGCGGCGGCGCTGTTCCGCCTCCTGACCGCCCTCGCGGCGATCGCAGGAGTCGCCCTGGAACTCCTACTGGGCACCCCCGCCCGCACCCTGAGCTACTTCAGCATCCAGACCAGCATCCTGCTGGCCGTGGTCATGCTCCTGTCGGCGTCCAGAGCCTGGCGAGCCCGCCGCCCACTGCCCTCGGCCGTGACAGGGGCCACACTCCTCTACGTCGTGAGCAGCGCGCTGGTCTACCACCTGCTCCTGGCCCACACGACGCCCCCGTTCCTGATGACGGACGCGACCGCACCCCCCGCGCGCTGGCACGCCCAGTGGGTGGCCCTGCAGATCCTCCACACACTGGTCCCGGCGGCGACCGTCGCAGACTGGCTCCTGCTCACCCCCGCCGCCCGCCTGCACCTGCGCCAGGCCACGACCTGGCTCCTCTACCCCCTGGCCTATCTGGCCTTCTACCTCACCCGAGCCGCTTTCCTCGCCCCGTCCTCCCCCGCCCACTACCTGTACCCCTTCCTCGACGTCGACGCCCACGGCTACCGCAGCACCCTGGCGAACGCCCTCCTCGTGGGCCTCGCGATGTACGGTCTGGCGGTCCTCCTGATCGCCCTGGACCACACCCGCCCGACCCCGGTCCGCCGCCGCGTCTAAACCGGATTTCGTCTCCAGCCACCAGTGGGCTAAAGTAAACGTCGTCGCCGCGACAAGCAGCGACATCGGGGTGTAGCGCAGCTTGGCAGCGCGCTTCGTTCGGGACGAAGAGGTCGTGGGTTCAAATCCCGCCACCCCGACGCTGGTCAGAGGCCGCATACGAAATTTCGTATGCGGCCTCTGACGTACGCGGGGGCCAAACAGGGGGCCAAACAAAGTTGATCAGGCCACCGCGTCTCCCTCTTCCGAGTCCTCCGTCTCCTCCCCTTCCTGATCTTCGGCGAAGATGTCGTCCATCGCTTCGGCCCCCTCCGTGATCACGGGCCGGAGCTGCTTCCGGTAGACCGCTTCTGTGGTGGCTTGGCTGCTGTGGCCGACCAGGAGCGCGATCCGCTCCAGCGGGATGCCGTGATCGGAGAGCAGCGACACGAAACTGTGCCGAAGCTCCCGAGGCGTCCACTCCGGCTCCAGCCCGGCCTTTTTCACGATGGCCTTGAAGTCGCGCCGGACGTTGGCCGCATCGAGCGGCTCGCCGCTCCGGGTCGTGAAGACCCGGCCGGTCGGGCTCCACTCCATCCCTCGCGATGCCCGCTCCTGCTTCTGCCATCGCAGGTGCTCTTCGAGGACGTCGACCACCTGCTTCGGCAGAGCAATGGTCCGGCGGCTCTTCCTGGTCTTGGTCTCACCGTGCTTGCGCACCGAACGCCACACCGCGACGTGAGGCGGGATGCTGTCTTCCGGCTCCAGGAAGACGTGATCCCAGGTGAGAGGCCGCGCCTCTTCCGTGCGGACACCGCTCAGGAGCGAGACCACGAGGTAGGCGTACAGACGGGACGGGCGCGCGGCGGTGAGCACGGCTTTCGCCTGCTCAAGGTTCAGCGCCTTGCTCGGTCGACCAGGGCGCCCCTCCGGTGCGGTGACGAGTAGGGCGACGTTCCGCGCGGCCTTGTCCCTACGCTGAGCGTGCGCGATGGAGCGGCGCAGGATGGCAAGCAGGTCACGCAGGCTTCGCGTCGCGAGGAATGCGGCCCTGTCGTCCAACCAGTCGTCGACATTGTCCGCGCTGAGTTCCTTCAGCTTGGCCTTGCCGATGAACGGGATCAGATGCTTGGCCGCCATCGAGCGGTTCTTGCCGATGGTGCCCTTCTCATCGCGCCCCTTCAGCCCGCGTTCCAACCAGTCGTTCACCGCGTCGGCCACGGTGTAGTTGACCGGCGCCTTGACGCCAGTCTGCATCTCCTTCTTCAAGTCCCGGATCTTCTGACGGACTTCGGTCTTCGTCTTGCCGTACACCTTCGGTCGACGGCGCTTGCCGTTCGGGGCGTATCCCAGGGAGACGGCTCCGACATAGCTCTTCTTGGCGGTGTCCCAATAGATCGTGTCCGCACCGTGGCCGGCCCTTTGGGCTCGCTTCGGGATCTCGCTCATTTTCTGTTGTGCCTCCATAGGACAGGGCCGCGCCGTGAAGGGCGCGGCCCTGTGGAACTGGGGTGATGGGACGTTCAGGCAGTGGCCTCGGCCTCACGCTTGAGGAGTTCGACGTACTGCGCGACGTACTCGGGCGGCACGAGTCGGCGCCGACCGATGCGGACGGTCTGGAGTCGTCCGAGACGGATCTCTTCGTAGACCAACGAGCGGCCGATACCCAGAGCCGCCGCGGCTTCTTCCGGCCGGTACAGGAGCCGCTCGGCGGGAGCGGCGAGCGTGACGCTCATTTCTGAGTGCCTCCTAGGGCGGGGGTGTCTTGGGGCCTTCTCAGAGGTCCGCTACATCCGCTACGCCGCTACATCGCAGGTCAACGAGGGTGTTTGTGTAGCGGACGCACGAGATGTAGCGGCTACGGCGCCACGCGGGGGTGTGGCCGTAGCCGCTACGGCAGGTGGTTGCCGCTACAGGTTTTACGCCCCTGACCTGGGGTGTAGCGGATGTAGCGGCAGTAGCGGACCTACGGGGTGGGCGGCGGGCAGTAGCGGGCCCACGCGTCTTCCAGGTCCTCGCTGTAATAGCCCTTGAGGACCCCTCCGGCCGTACGGATGTTCCGAGAGGCGACAGGAGTTCCGTCCGCGGTGACGTACTGGCTGAGCATCTTGGACAGGCGCCGGTTGTCGAGCGCCTTGCCGTCGAGGTCGGCCCACGGGGCGTCATCGAGCGCATTGAGCCGGTCAAGAACGGCGATGGTGGGAAGCCGGTCGACGCCCACCATCACTTGGTCACGCAGGTCGGTCAGCAGCCGGATACCGATGCTGCCCTTGTCGTTGACCTGCGAGGCCTTGACCAGCTCGGTGCAGGCTTCACGAGCACGCCTAGGCCAATCGCCCCCGACCGCGTCCGCGACGGCAAGCAGCGGCTCCCACACGTCCGCCGGGCGGTCAGTGACGCCCTCGGGCATCTCCGGCCACGCCCCCATGACAAACCCGCGGGACGCTTCGGCCCACTTGGCGAGGCGGTCGCGCAGGGCGAACCCTTCCTTCTCGTGGATGCGCGAGCGATACGGCTCAGCCTTCTCATTCCGGGCCCGCCGGCGCATACGGATGATGACCGAACGGGTCAGGATCGTGTCTGGCAGCGAGCCGAGACCGGCGACCGCTACGGCGGTGTAAGACGGGAAGGCCTGCACGGTCTGGTTTGCTCCGTCCCCGACGCACCGGTACATGACCTTGCCGCGGCGGTGCCCGGCGTTGATGAACCCGCGCAGCTGCTCGTTCTCTCCGGCCTTGGGGCCAAAGACAGTGTCGATCTCGTCGAACAGGATCGTGGGCCGCTTGCCGTCGACCCCGGATACCGCCCGGAAGAGGGCGGCGGCGGATGCGTCGACTGCAGCCATCGGGTGCGGTACGAGGGTTTCCACGATCTCCAGTGCCCGGGACTTCCCCGACCCTGGCTCCGGGGACAGGAACGCGAGGCGCGGAGTGGACTCGAAGCAGTCGAGCAGGTGGGCGTGCGCATCCCACAACGTCACAGCGACGTAGGCGGCTTCGGTGGGGAAGACGTTGAAGCGCCGGTGAAAGGCTTCCACCTCGTCGAGCAGCGCGGCCCCGTCAACGGTGGGGGTCATGCGGCGGCCCTTCCTTCCTGGGGGTTGCGGAGCGGGCAGGTGTCACGGTGGGCGGTGTGCGCTTCGATCAGCGCAGTCACGCGGGCATGACCGATGGCGCTTCGATCCCATCCGCACAGGCACTTGGACGTGACCGTAGGGACGGCGCCGCGTGGTGCGCTGTTGTGCAGCCACGCCACCGGGTAGCGGCCGTCCCCGGCCTGCGGGTCGGAGCGAAGAACAGTTCGGACGCCCTTACGGGCGACGCCCTTCGGCTCGCCCAAGGCCACCCGAGGAGCGGAGGGTTCGGCGACGTGCGGGCCGGTGACTGCCGGGGGTTGGCCTTCCAAGGGAGGGGTGGCGGGGATGGTCATGCCGCCTCCCGAGGTCGGGCCTTGCGAATGGAGCTGTCCAGGGCGCTGCGGATCGTGGTGCGGCACTCGGCAGCGGTGAGCCCCGCCCTTTCGCCGATCCCTTGGAAGGCCTCCTCTGCCACGTGCCGGGGGAGGTCGCCCCACGCGACGAACCGCCCCACCTTGAAGGCGCACCGGTTCAAGGTGAGGTTGCGCTGGCCCTCCGGTGCTGCGGCCACGACGGCGCATTCGGCTTCCAGCGCGGCCAGGGCGGCGCGTCTCCCGTCCACCGCAGGCAGTTTCAGGGGATCCGTGGGGCGTGTGGGGGTGGGTTGCAGGATGGTTTGGAGCCATGAGGGCAGCACGGCCGTCTCAGGGTCGCACAGCACCTCGTACCGTCCGGCGGGAGTGATGCTGCCGGCGGTGACGACGTAGCCGCCCCATGCGCGGGTGTCGACCGAATCGGCAACGGTGCCAGCCGTGTTGCCCAGCTTCAGGCCGGGAGGGGCGGTGAAGTACAGGTGCTCTCCACCGCTCGCAGTCCGCACCCGGTAGGTGGTGGGGACGGTGTGCCCGGCGCGCTCGCAGAGCGCCGCAAAGATTGCCGCGCCGCTAGGCGCGTCCGAACTGTCCTTGCCCTTGGGCACGTCCAGGTCGATCACGATCAGCCCTGAGGGGCCAGTGGCGATGCCGACGTTGAACGGGGCCCGGGACCATGCGGCGCGGATGCGGTCGGGGTCGGTGGTGGCGCGCTGCTCCCACTTCACGTGGCCGCTCGCGCATATCCCGGTAAGGGTGCAGGTCTTCTCTCCGTGCAGCGCGGGCGGCTTGCTGCCAGGCCGCAGCGGAAAGACGTGCCAGCCGCGCTCGGTAGCGGTTAAGGCCGCTTTCAGCAGCGCGGTTCGGGCGTCATGCGTCATGCTGGATGTCTCCAGTTCCTTGATGGGGTGCTGGTTTGTCAGGGCGGCCCTGTTCATTGACGTGAGGGGCCGCCCTTGGCGTAGCTACTGGTCGGGGTCCGGGTGAAGCAGGCAGCAGCCCTCGCCGAAGGCGTCACAGACGCACTTGGCCTGCAAGGCGTACTGCTGGCGGACGTAGCCCTGAGGGTCCTTCTCGGCCTGCTCAGAGAGGTGCGGCGCGATGTGCGGCCGGTCGCTTTCGAGCAGCACCAGTGCCGCCGCGAGCGCGGTTTCCCGGGCGTCGCCGTCGCTGAACAGGTCGCGCTCGTCCAGCAGGGCGATGCGGTCCAGCAGCGCGGCTTTGCGCAGGTAGAAGTCCCGGTTCAGCTCGGTGAAGCACTCGGCCGTGGCCAAGGTGCGGGCGGTCCAGCCGATTTCGCTGATGATGGTGGGCGCGAGCGCGTACGCCGCGTCCGGGGCCGGGAAAGGCTGGAAGGCGGGGCGGTGGTCGGCCGTGACGTAGAAGCGGTGCCGACCACCGCGGGCCGGGTAGTGACGCATGGTGCCAGTGCTGAACGCGGCGTCGAGCGCGCTCATGACGTGCTCGGTGTCGGCTGGGTTACAGATGATCCGGATCTCGAACACGCTCGGCCTCATTACGGGTTGGGGATGGCGTGGACGACTGCGGCGGCGAGAGTGTTGATGGGGCCGGCCGCGCCGGTGGAGGCGAGGAAGAACCCGAACATGACGGCGATGAACGCGGCGCCGGGGGTGAGGCTGTGGGAGCGCAGCAGGAAGAAGAGGACGAGTCCGAAGAGAGCGACGAGGGAGACGGTCACTGCCATGGGATGGACCTCCTGTCGGGGTCGTGACGGTGGTGGTGGGGTCGGGTTCCGGCGTGGTGGATGTCGCGTCCGGTGTTGAGGAGTCGGCGGCCGATGCGGAGCCGGTAGCGCTGCCCGCGGCAGCGGCGGCACAGCTTGAAGGTGCGGTGAGCCTGGCGGATGCCGGTGCCGGAGCACTTCCGGCACGGGGCGAACGGCCGGATCGCACATAACAGTGCGTAACCAGCAAGTGTTAGCAGGACGGCGAGGCTAGCGAGAGCCACGAGGGCTCACATCCCTTCCAGGGGCGGTTTCGGGGTGTTTCCGCAGGTGGGCCGCTAGACGCTAGTTCGCTGATCAGCGGCCGTGCGGGGTGCTAGTGGGGGTGCTAGACCTAGCGGCGGCGGCTGCTAGGTCTAGCACCGCTACTCGGGCTAGGCGGCGGCCCGATCGGCGTTACGGCGTGTAATCGCGGCGGTGATGTCGGCGCGCTTGATGCCGCGCCGGTTGGCGCCCTCGCCGTCGTCGGTGGTGCCCCAGACCTGCCCCGGCTTGATGCCCCAGGGCTTAAGGGCAGCGGTGACGTTCTCGCCCTGCCACCCGGCGTAGGTGTCGGGGCGGGCGACGGCGAGGCGGGCGGCGATGCGCTCGCACCACACGGCCTTCTCGTCGTCGGCGATGGCGTCGAGGACATCGGCGAGGATGTCGGAACCGGTTGCGGTGTTCTCCGGGCCCTTGCCGATGGCGTGGCCGGTGACGTTGCCGTACTCCTCGCGCGCCTGGCGGGCGCGGGCGACGATGCGTTCGGCGGCGACCGCGTCCACGAACGCGGAAGCGACGATGCGGGGATCGTCGCCCTCACCGGCCATCCAGCAGATCCCCCGGTCGGAGCGGGAGAACATGGTGGCCCGGTACCCCGACTTGTACATCGACGTACCGAGCACCATGTCGTTGGCGGGCTGGCCCATGACCTTCAGGCAGAACCGCAGGACGGCATTCGCGCTGATGCCGGTGGGCAGGGACTTGGCGTCGGGGCGCTGGGTGCCGAACATGGCCACGATCCCCAGGGCGGGGCCGCGCTTGACCAGGTCGGTGCAGATCGCTTCGATCTCCTTGCCGTGCTCCTCGTGCTCGAACGGCACCTGACACTCATCGAAGCCGACCACGATCGGATGCAGCCCAAGACGCTTGTCGCCGGCGAGTTCGGGGGTGACCTTCGACTCGGGGCACCGCGTGCGGGGCAGGGACTTGATGACCTTCGCCCGCCGGCGCAGTTCCTCCTTCAGCTCCCGCAGCGATTCGAGGACGTAGGCAATGTCCTCGTCTTCCTCGCCGGCGCGGTAGCGGTGGCAGACCGGTTCCAGGGCGCCGAAGTCGCCGGTGCCCTTGAAGTCGAACGCGTGGACCTCGGCACGCGGGTCGAGGGCGGCGATCAGCAGGAACAGCCGCATGAGGAAGGTCTTGCCCATGCGGGGGATGGAGCCGACGACGACGGACGCGAACATGAGCGTCACGGCCACGTCGCGCATGCGCTGGTCGTTGCCGAACACCACCGGGCGGAACAGGTCCACCGTGCCGGACTTGGCCAACGGCCAGGCGGGCTTGGTGGTCTCGTTCATCGGCTTGTCCCCCACCCACAGCACCAGTCGTCCCTCGTGCTGCTCGGAGTCGGGGGACGGCCACACACAGCCGGTCTTGCGCCGCAGACCGGAGGCCAGGGGCTTGCGGGCCTCCATGATGTCCTCCGGCGTGACGCCGTAGGGAAGGTCGAGATCAGCGCGGTAGCCGGGCCCGTCACGGACGATCTCCGAGACGAACCGCAGCCCGTTCATGTCACCGCCCTTCTTGATCGCGGCCGTGATCTTCGCGTTCCCGATGGAGTCGAGTCCGCGCAGGACGATGGAGCCGGTGAGCTTCTGCACCTCGGTCTTCAGCACCGCCGGGCCGACCACGGGGGCGTCCGGCTGCTGACCGCCCAGGCCGAGCAGCATTACCCCGCCGGCCGCGAACGTGTAGAGGAATTCGGGGGCGAGGACGTACAGGTACAGGGCGAACCCGAGCCCGAACACCGCCGCGACCAGCGTGACGAGGCCGCGCAGGCGGATGCGGCCGGCGCGGAGCCGGGCCAGGCGCATGTACTCCTCGACGTCCTCCGTGCGTACCGCGAACTCGCGCAACGGTGCCGCCTCGCGGTCCCACACCCACCGGTTCGTCTTGGCGATGAAGCGGCAGGCGCCGCGGGGCGACATGAGGGCGAGGCGTCCGGCATACACCGGCACCCGCACCCCGTGATACAGCGCGGCGTATCCGAGGTTCGCGCCCGTGTGGCGGGCGGTGGCGAGGAAGTCACGCCGGTTGGTCAGCCATCCGGCGAGGACCGGCTTGCGCTTCTCCACGCGGACTTTCGGGTCCGGCAGGGCCGGGTTGTCCACCGCGACGGGCGTCGCCGGGGCGTCGTCGTCGCGGGCGGGGTCGGGTACGGGCCGCAGGTGCGGGCCCGCCATGCTGTCCGTCATGCTGAGTACTCCTGCTGCTCGAAAGAGGGGTGGTGGGTGGCCCGGGGGCGGTCCTGTTTCCTTGGCCGGGACGGCCGCCCCCGGGGCGTAGCTACTTGCCCTTGTTGGCGCGCTCGGCGCGCCGACGGGCCTGCTCCTCGATCCGGGCGACCCTGCGCTGAAGGTCGCTCTGGTCGACCCGGCCGCCGAACTGGCGGTCGTCGGCAAGGCCACGCTTGGCCATCCGGGCGACCAACATGGCGATCCGGACCTTCTCGCCGGCGGTGAAGCGGGGCTCGTTGCTGCTCACGACTTGTTCTCCGATCCGGGCCGGGCTGTCCGGCTCCCCACAGCCCCCGGGCACACGGTCCGGGGGCCACAGGCAGCTGTCAGCGACGGCCGCGGGCGCGGCGCACGCTGCTCGCGGCGCGCTTGCCGTCTTCGCCGCCCACCGAGCGGACGACGGTGACCACACCCCACGTGCAGACGGTGGCGATCAGGGCGAGCAGGGCGAGGTTGGCGGCGATGGCGGTGAGTACGCCGACCAGCAGCGGGCCGAAGTAGACGCCGGCCGCCACCGCGCCGGCACCGACCCCGGAGCCGAGCGCGAGGCGCTGCACGGTGCGGTCCGGCGGTGCCTGGTGCACGTGCTGGTGGATGACCTGCGGGCCGCTGTAGTGCTGCGGCGGGGCGGGCAGGTGGTCGGTGTAGGCGTAGGTGCCATCCGGGAGCTGTACGACCCGGGGCACGTCAGGCAGCGATTCCATCCGTGGTCCCTTCGGGGTAGACGCACGGCATGCACATGCCGTGCGCGGCGGGGATGACGTATCCGGCGTCCCGCTCGCACTGCGGGCAGCGGCGGCGGGCGGCGTTCGCCCTGTCCAGCGCCGCCCACTTCGCCGGCGTCATGGGCCGCACGGGCTTGGCCCGGTCGACGCGGTACAGGTAGGCGATGAGCGGAGGCCGGCGGCGGCGCGGGCGTTCGAGCTGCGCAGCCACGCCCTGGCCACCCGGGCGCAGACCCTGTGCCCGGAGTTGGCGGTAGGTGGCATAGCCGTCGGGAGCCAGGCGCCACCGGAACGTCGGCAGCGTCCCCATCAGACGACTCGCTTCCACGCGGCCCGCAGGCGCATCTCGGATGCGGAGTGGCCGGCCGCGCGGAAGCGGGTGGACATCTCGCGGTAGGACAGGGCGGGATCCTCGGTGTGCCGGATCTCGTCCACCAGCGCATCAAGGGCAGCGTCGGTGAGCGCGGGCCCTGCCTCCAGGGAGAGCGCCGAAGTGGGCTCGGTGGGGCCCCACACCGGGAGTTCCCAGCGGGGTGTGACACCGGGCGTGACGCGGGTCGTCACGCTGGTCAGCGCCCTGCCAGTCTCCTCACCGGCCCGGGCCGTCTCCAGCATCGACCATGCCCGCGAGAGGGTCTTTGCTGTCTTGGCCTGGACGCGTGCGACGCGTGCCCCGGCACCCGTCACGGCGGTCAGCCGGGTCTCCTCGCTGCAGGCTTCGGCCCGCAGCCGGGCACGGGCCACGGCCGCCTCGTCCCGGGCCTCCTGCTGGATCCCCCGGATGGCATCCAGCGCCCCAGGGGTAAGCGCGGTCCGCTCCCACAGCCCGTGCACCAGCCACAGCGCCTTCGCCGCGATCGGGAGCCAGGCAACGGCCAGCCATGCGCCAGCAGAGTTGTCGGCGGTGAGCGCGTGCGCCACCAGAACGCCGGCCGCCAGCAAGCCGAAGCACCAGCCGACCCCGGTCACGACACGGCTGTGGTCGCCCTGCGCGGCCAGGCGGCGTTCGTAGGCGAGGGTGGCCAGCCATCCGCCGTCGATCCCGAGACCGACGACCAGCGCGACCAGCCACGGCACGGCCGTGCCCAGCCACATCACGACCACGGCCAGCGTGAGGACCATCGAGACCGCCGTCATCGCAACGGCGGGCAGCACGGTCTTGCCTTTCATGCCGCCTCCTCGCGGTGCGGGGTGTGGGTGCCCGGGCGTCCGGTGCGGCGCCCGGCGGTCGTCGTGCACCGCGGCTCGGCGGCACAGGGGTAGTGCCAGCCGCCCCCGCTCCGCTTGGCCGCATACATGGCTTCATCCGCCAGCCGCAGCAGCAGGGAAAGCCCGTCCGGGCCCATTCGGCGACTGTCCGGGGCAAGGTCGCTGGACAGGGTCACACCGAGAGAGGCGCCGACGGTGAAGTCCCGGCCGTCATGGCGGAACGGGGCGGTGATCGCCCCGTGCAGTCCGCTCACCAGCCACGGCAGTGCGGCCGGATCGGACAGGGCCACGGCGGCGGCGAACTCGTCACCGCCGAGCCGGGCCACGACCGCCCCGGGATGCCCGGTGAGCGCCTCGGTGAGACCCGCGGCGGTGCAGCGGATCGCCGCGTCACCCGCGGCGTGCCCGAACGTGTCATTCAGCGACTTGAAGCCGTCCAGGTCGACCAGGACCACCGCCACGTGCGGGCGGCGGGCCAGCAACCGGACCGCGCGCCGCTCGAACGGGGCCCGAGTCCACAGCCCGGACAAGGGGTCCCGCCGTGCGGCCGACAACCGGCGACGCATCCACAGCCCGTGGACACTCCACCCGGCGGCTAACGGCCCCGCGGCCGACACCGTGCTCAGCAGGCCGTTCACAGCGCACCCCCGACAGCAAGCAGAGCGGCGAGGACGAGCAGGGCGCCGCCGGCCAACGTGAGGTCGACCGCGCGGCGCAGGCAGGTGAACTTGGCCACCGCGATCCGCGACAGGCCGACGACATCCTCGGCGAGATCCTGCGACAGGGTGTCGGTGATCTCCTCGGGGTGCACGGTGGCCCACAGCGGGAAGCCACGCCCGCCGCCCAGGTGCGGGCGGACCGACCACAGCAGCAGCCCGGCCGCCACCAACAGCAGCCCCATGCCCCCGCCCGCGGACATCCGGACGGGACCAGTGAGCGGGCCGGCGGAGTGGCCGACGGTCCAGGCCCCGGCGAGTACCGCGCCGACGAACGCCAGCAGCAGACTGGTCTTGCCGTCGGTCCGCGCGATCTCCGCCTTCACCTCAGCGTGCGCAGCCTCAAGGCTCTGCCCAGTCGTGGTGGTCATGCCGCACCCCCAGGCAGGCTCGCCGTGCTGGTGCGGTTGGCCACCAACGTCCGCTCGGTGAGCACCCGGGCCAGCGTGCGGCGCGTCCGGCGGGTGTCCAGCTCGGTCGGCGTGCGGTCCAGCGTGATGATCTGTGCGTCGAGCAGGTCGACTTCCGCCAGGATCAGCGGCATCTCCTGCTCGATCGCGTCCAGTTCCGCGTTCGTCGGCTCCATGAAGTCGGCGAACGCGGTAACAGCGTCCTGAACAGTGACGATGTCCTTCATTGGGTCGTGGTTCCTCTCACAGGTGGAACGGCCCAAACAGCACCCCCGGAGCTGCAACTCCGGGGGTGCACGCCGTTATGGGGGTGGGTGGTCAGAAGGAGCGGGAGATGGTGCCGTGGTTGTCGCCCTCGATGACGGTCATGCCGGTGCCGGAGAAGGTCCGGCGGCCGGTGTCCTGGCGGTCCTGGCCGCTGTCGCCGTCGTGGATGTCGCCGTTCAGGGCGACCGGGCCGGTGTTACCCGAGATGACCACTCCAGCGACGTCGCCGCTGTGGTCGCCGGTGACGGTGATCGTGTTCTTCCTGGCCATGTTCTGCTCCTTGGGTCAGCCGGCCGGTGGTGGCCGGAGCGCCCCGGGCCGGATTCGATCCGGCGTCGTCACGGCCCCCGCCGCAGGGCGGCAGGGCCGGGGCTGGAGTGCAGGGCTCAAGGGCTGGGGGTCAGCGCTGGACCACGGGGCGGCTCATGTCCCGGTGGGTGACCGTGACCTGGTGGCCGTCCGCGCGCAGCCGCTCGGCCAGCGCGAGAGCGAACGTTGGGGCTCGGTGCCGGCCGCCCGCGCATCCGTCGGCGACGGTCACGCCTCCGGCACTCGGACCGGAAGCGAACGCGGCAACGGCGGTAGCGGTAGCCCCGACCAGGGCGGTGATGCCGGGTGTGCCGAGCACGGCGGCGCGTACCGGGGCGTCCTCGGCGGTCATGTACCGCAGCTCAGGCGATACGTGCGGGTCCCGGAAGTGGTGACGCAGGTCGATCGTGAGGTGCGCCGCGGGCGGCGCATCGTGCAGGTAACCGAACGAGACGATCTCGACAGCAGCCATGAAGGCCTCCAAGAAGGGAGATGGTCTGCGGGAGTGCTCCGGGCTAGTAGCCGCCGTTGATCTCGCGGATCTTGACGTTCTTGCCGTGCCCGTCACGGAGACGGACGAGCGTGAAGTAGTTGCCGCCGACGTCCGTGATCCGGTGCGGCTCGCCCTCGTACTGGACGTCCGTGCCGACCTGGTTCACGTTCGGGTGCTTGGGGTTCGTGATGCGATGCATGGGATCCCCTTCGAGGGTCGTTGGAGAGGGAGCCGCACCATGAAGATGCGACGCGACCGCATCAAGAACGGCCGGAGTGCCCCGGGCGGGATTCGATCCCGCGCCCTCGCGGCGGGGTACCGGGGCTGCGAATGTGTCTCCTTCAGGAGTGCCGCACCCGTATCAGGTAGCGCGGCGTGATCCCGTTGTAGGCGTATGGAGACGTGACCTTTCGGTCTAAGCCCTCCCGATTGACCAGGGTCGGGTGCGCCCTCGGCCCGCTCTGTCCCGGGCCCCTTGGGGTCGCGTCCATGGACACGGCCCCCGTTGGGTGATGCGGCCTTGCAGGTCAAGCACTTGCAGACACAGCCGGCGAAGCCCTTCCGGGCTCGACGTGCTGATGCGTAACAGCATGTACTAGCACGTACCATCGCGCAAGAGGTCCACGGAGATTCGTGCTAGGTCGTACTAGGGGTGGGTACGCTCGATGGCGTGATGAGCGCTGAAATCTCGAAAGACGACCCGAGACCGGAGTCCGAGCAGGCGGCCGACATCCTGCGGCAAGAGATCCTGCGCGGCGACATCAAGGCGGGCGCCCACGTAGGCTCCGTGCGAGATCTGGCTACGCGCTTCAAGATCTCCGGAATGACGGTGCAGCGAGCCCTTGCCATCCTCCGCGAGGATGGGCTCATCATGACCACGTCGCGCGGCAGCTACGCCCGCGATCCGCAGCAAGCCACGGACTCCAGCGGGGCGGAAGCGGTTATCGACCTCCCCGAAGTCCTCCGCCAACTCGAACATCTCACCTCCCAGGTCTCGGAACTGCGCGGCAGGCTCGAAGCGCTCGAAGGCCGCTCCGTGCCGGGTGGTGCGTGATCTGCAATCAGCATGCTGGGAACTGGAGTTGAGAGGTAAGTGACAGCCAGGGGACGGCAGAACGGAGCTGGGGACATGTCCGGTGACACCCGCCTGTCACCTTCCCTGTCCCCCCGCCTCACGCGCGAGACTCGGAGCAGGCACTCGGAGGAGGGCGCATGACCGACGACAGGCCCGCATGGGCGCGACGCATCGCGGCTGAGCGGATGGCGCGCGACTGGTCGCAGCGAGACGCAGTCAGGGCTCTGCGAGCGCACGCTCCCACGGAGCTGCCGGCGGAAGAGAGCATGATCCGCCAGTGGAAACGCTGGGAGTCGGGGCAGATGCCGAACGACTTCTACCAACCGATCATCGCGGCCCTCTTTGGCACTGTGACGCGCGCGCTGTTCCCCGCGCCCGCACGGCGGGACGGAGACAGGGAGATCCTGGCAGCGTCCGGCATGGAGACGCTGGAGATCGTGAGCCGCCTCAACCGGTCCGACGTCGACAACGCCACGCTCGATGCCCTGCGGATCACGACAGACCGGCTCGCCTCGGAGTACCCGTTCATGCCGAGCGAGCAGCTTCTCGTCGAGGGACGGCAGTGGCTGCGCCGCGTCGTCGAACTCCACACGAAGAGCCTCACGCTCGCGCAGCACCGCGAGGTTCTCGCGCTGTCCGGTTGGCTCGCGCTCCTGGTCGGCTGTGTCGAGTACGACACGGGCGCCCGCCACGCGGCCGAGTCAACACGACAGGCCGCGCTCTCGCTCGCGACTGAGGCTGACCATGCGGAGGTCGCCGGATGGGCGCACGAGATGCGGGCATGGTTCGCCCTCACGACCGGCGACTACCGCGGCGTCATCGCGGCAGCGCGGGCCGGAGCCGAGACGGCGGCGCACCACGGCGTGGCCGTGCAGCTCGCAGCCCAGGAGGCCAAGGCATGGGCGCGGATCGGGGACCGCCGGCAGGTCGAGGTGGCCTTGGACAAGGGGCGGCGGTTGCTCGAACGGATGCCGTACCCCGAGAACCTGGACAACCACTTCGTGGTGGACCCAGCCAAGTTCGACTTCTACGCGATGGACTGCTACCGCCTGGTCGGCGAAGACAAGCTTGCGCGCACGCTCGCCGAAGAGGTGCTGAGGGCGGGAACTGACTTCGACGGCACCGAGCGTTCACCGATGCGCAATGCGGAAGCGCGCGTCACGCTCGGAGTCACGGCGGCGCGTGAGGGCGACTTGGAGCAGGCACTCATCATGGGTGAGCGGGCCCTCGAAGGGGACCGCCAGTCGGTTCCGTCGCTCATCATGACCAGCCGCGAACTCGCTGCCGAGATGAAGCACCGGTATGCCGCAGAACCCGCAGCGCAGGAGTACCTCGCACGACTGCATGCGCTCGGCCAAGAGAAGCCTGGGTTCTTGCCTCAGTGAGCGCTCACAGTCCGCACCGCCACTCAAGGGCCCTTTTCCAGCGCCCGACCAGACGAATACCTGATCTACGACGTGATTAGGCGAAGATCTGGCCGCCTGCCACCGATTTCCTGTCGACCGCCGTCCAAGGCCAGCGGAACCAGGCCAAAGACGTGCAAGTTGAGTTCATCTAGTGTGAGGCTCAAGTCATGGGCCATAGCAGATGACGAGATATGATTGGCCCTGAGCGTCGTGAAAACCTTGCTCAGCAACTGAGAAGTTTCTCGCGGAATTCCGTTTGGCTCTCCGGACCTGTAGCCCATCTGCGATAGATGCTTGATCGCGTTTCTATAGCTCCATTCTGAAATTAGGTCCAAGTCTCGCAACCTGTAAGCGAGAGCTACCGCTGCCACCTTCCACTTCAATTTTGCGCTAAGGATTCTAGTGGAGTCGGCTTGGTGAAGCATTTGAGCCAGAATCCCCGCTTGTGGCATCAGGAAGGCGGAGGCGAACTTTTGCGCTTCCTGTTCCGCTTCGGGCCCGTGTGGAATCCTATGCTCGGAATGTAGGACGAGGTGCCCGAGTTCGTGCGCTGCATCGAACCTTCCGCGTTCGCCACTCTTTTCAAGGTTCAAGACAATGAATGACTTAGTCCTGTTCCAGCGGAAAGAGAATGCATCCACGGCACTGCAATCAGCAGCCAACGAGAAAACGCGGACACCGTGCGCCTCCAGAAGGTGCACCATGTTGGGGATGGGGGCTTCGCCCAGTCCCCACAGTGCGCGCACCCGTTCAGCGGCCTGCTCGGGCGCTAGATGCGGGAGAGTGGGAACGTCAGGCACCGGCAGGTCAAACCGCTCTTCAACCCACCGATTGATGTCGACCACGATCCGGCCGGCGCCGCGAGCGGCATCCCGGTCCAATGCACTGATCTTGGACAGGGCGCGGAAGCTAACGGCGTCTACTTCGATTTCCTCCACGTCGGGCGCAGCGAAGAAGGCCACTGGTAGCTCCAGTGCTTGGGCCAGTGTTTGCAAAGTCTCCGCTGTCGGATTTTTGTGCCCATTTTCGTAAGCAGTGAGGCTGCGCACCGAGATTCCTGATTCCCTGGCGAGGCTGGCAAGCGTCATGCGACGCCTTTTTCGAGCAAGTACCAACCGTGAGGAAGTCAGCATAATCTCTTCTTCTCCTGACTCGTGGAGTCTCTAGTCTACATGACCCCCTTGAACTGCACGGGCACGACCACCGCTTTCTCTACGGGGGCTTCATCGAGCTTCTTAATGTCGTACTTCGGCCCAGTTAGCGGGTTATCCGTCAGGATAATCCGCTCGCGCCAGGTATCGACATAGTCGTCGTGCATGTCAACCGGCAGGGACAGTTCGAATAGCAAACCGCTCTCGGTGGACTTGTAGAGCAGGAACCAGGTGGGAATTTCAAACAGCGGTAGCTGTTCAAAATTCCGCTGAACGAGCTGGCGAATCGCCGAACCCTTTGGATTCTTCGCCCGCACTTCACCGGACCAGCTGGCATTTTCATCCATCACCTTTCCCGCCCCGCTGATGGCGGTGATCGCCATCAGGCCGGAGGGATGGAAGGTTCTGAGGATGTTCTGGGCGTTGCTGTAGGTCCAGCCCTGACGTTGTAGCCGCTCCCGGAAGAACCGGTTCGCGCGGGACCAGAAGGTGAACCCGGCCATGCCGGGCGCGTCCAGTTGCGTGCTCAAGCGTGCCTCTGCGGCTGCACCCTTCAGCGGCTCGTACAGGTCGCTGGGGGTGAGGGCAAGCGTCCGCAGACGTTCCACAGCCTGCACGCCTATGTGGCAAACGGGTTCCATGCGGCCTCCGTCGAGGGTCGGTTCCAAGAATCGTACCTCAAATGAGGGCCGATTCTTGGAACTTGATGAAGTGCCGGTCAGCAGGTGACGGCACCTCGCCAACGCGCGTGTCGGGCGCACTTCGACCGCGTCGGGGGCGACGTGCATCGCTCGGCTCGGCGAGCGGCGGTTCCCTCGTGTCGCACTAATCCAACTCCCGGACGGACAAGCCCCGTCGGTCGTACGGTCACAGCACAGACCCACCCGAGACGACCAGGAGAGAGCGTGATCGAATACGTCGCCCGATCCGGGCCCCCGGAAGCCATGAACTGCCCGGCCTTCATCTGCGACGCATGCCGCCAACAGGTCGTCGGCGCAGGCATCGTCACCTGGGCCACAACCATCGGAGACGGCCGCAGTCGGACCCACAGCCAGTCCCCCTTGTACGTCGCCCACAAAGGCGAATGCGGACGCAAGGTCGAGGCCATGCTTCACGCCGGCTACCCGGCGAGCGACGGATGGATCGACCTGTGGGACGACATCAGCGACTTCCTCAAGCAGCTCACGCACAACGCCACCAACGCATTCACCGACGATGCCGACGGCGAATACCACCAGCACCGACTCGAAGGCGCCCGCACTAACGGGGGGATGCAGTGACAGGCAAGCAGCTCACACCGCAGAACGCGACGATCACCACCGCAACCATCCAGGTACAGGCCCTGACCATCGGCAAAAAGCAGGTCACCCTCGCTGTCTTCCGGCAGCTCGAGGACGAAGCCATCATCAAGCCCCTCGACGCTGGCTTGGCCGGCGAACCCTGGGGGCGCGTCAACTACCACCCAGACAAGTGCGCCGACGAGAAGGAGCACATCCACGTCGTCTGGCAGAAGGGCGACGAGCTGCGCCGCGCCACCGTTTACGCACCGTCAGTTGCCGCGTACAAGCACCCGACCGCCGGCCTGTACGTCGAGGCCCTCATAGCCGAAGGGCTCGATCACAGGGACCCCCGAGCCAGCAGCGCTGGGGGAGCCGATCGCATTCAGGTGGTCAAGGCTGGGCGAGAGGGCGGAGTGGGCTTCACGCGCTTCACGCATCATGGCGTGCAGTTCCACGGGCCGGTCCGGTCCGACTTCCTCACCGTGTTCCACAACCACTACTTCCGGCGCGACGAGGACGAGAACCTCTGGCACCGAGTACGGCACGTGGCCGGCCCCGAAGCTACGTCGGAGACCATCGCCGCCGACCTCCCAGCTTTCGCCTACAACACCTCGTGGCGACAGCTGAAGGATCTTCCGCAGCTGTTCATCGCGGTCTAACAGCACGACTGTTGGGCTCGACCGAATCAGGCCCAGCCGCAGAGGTTAACGGCCCAGCTCCTGGTTGAGCCGTAGAGAGCGTGTCCCATCGAAGGAGACCGAATGACCAGTAACCACGATGCGGTCGAGGACCACGTAAGCGGAGTGCGCTTCGGCGGCAAGATCCTTTCCCTGATCCCCGCGCCCGAAGGATGGTTCGTCGGCACTCAGGTAAAGCAGTACAACCGCAAGACGAAAGAGACCGTCCACGAAGAGCCCAAGGTCAGTCCACTGATCGCCTGGGTCCTAGTCGACGCGATGTTCCGGGATGGCAGCCGCGAGATCCGCGTAGAGCCAGCGTTCCTGAGCGCCACAGGAAGCGTCACACACTCATCAGCCTTCCGCTGGTCGGAAGGAGCAGGCAACGTCGACCCGGACGGCTGGAGCACGACGGTGGCCGTCGACGTGATCCCAGCACCCGGCGCCGTCGCGGACATCCCGGCCTACGGCGCAGCCCAGCCCGGTCCTTCCGAGCCTGGCGACAGCAGCGCCTGACGCACAACCGGCCGGGACCCGACCGAACCAGGCCTCGGCCACCTCCCCAGTCTCTCTAACCTCTCATCTGACCAGCGCAGATACAGCAGTCAGCCACCCAAGATGGGGGCCAAACAGGGGGCCAAACGCGGCGACTCCACCGAAACAGTCCCGGACTGTAATGGACAGTGCCGGAGCCGAACGAGCAGGTCGGCTGCCCTGAATCAAGGTCACCAGGGGCGCAATCGCGTTCGGGACGAAGAGGTCGTGGGTTCAAATCCCGCCACCCCGACAGTGCAGTACCAGGTCAGAGGCCTGATCCGCAGAGCGCCCACCCACCTGTCCCGGTGGGCCGAGCGGCACAGGAACAAGGACCACCCGCGCGGACGGGAAACGGCC
>NZ_JBFAET010000030.1:0-70037 GCF_040642095.1 Streptomyces sp. NPDC020362 | reverse complement strand
TCACGTCGCGCCTAGTTCCGTCGGCCCGGGGGGGGACCGGCAGGTACGGCTTTAGCTGTCAGGTGGTCCGGCCGAGAGCCCGACGGACGGCTGTAGCTGTCAGGTGGTCCGGCCCGGCAGGGTGTTGATGTCGATGACGGCGCGCTGGAGATCGCCCTGAGGCCGGTGGCCCAGGTCGTCGATCGCCACGATGTTCATGTTGCGGGCCAGTTCAGGTGCCCGCCAGTCCGTCTGCAGCCTGGTGACCAGCTGTGGGTTCAGACCATTCGCGAGGTGCATCAGGTAGTTGTCCCGGACCTCGGCCGGGAAGAACGGCGAGAGCAACCGGATCAGGAACAGCTGGGGTATCTGCAGATCCGGCTGGACGATGCTCGACAACACGAAGAAGCGGCCGGCGTCCGCCCCCGGGTCGCGCGCGAGGGCCGCCTGGTTGAGGGACAGTGTCTGGTCGTAGACCTGCTGCGGCGGGCTTCCGTTGAAGAAGGCCTTGAGGATCTCCCACCAGGACGGGTCTCCTGTCGGGTAGCTGCCGCGGTCGGAGATGCTGTCCGCGTGCCAGGCCCAGGGCTGGTCGACTGCTGCCGACGAGTCGACGAGCACGACGTTCTTCCCGGCCTTGACGAAGTCGCTGTACGTGGAGGTCGGGGACAGCTCGGTCCGGGTGGCGACGCGGGCGCCGAACAGGTCCCGCAGCCTGGTCAGCGGCTCTTTGGCGTCGGCGCCCGCCGGGACAGCGACCGACACGTTGATGATGACGACCTCCGAGGGATGCTCGTCGATCCAGCGCTTGACCGAGGCCGCCTCCCCCGAGGCGTCGTCGAAGAAGAGTCCTCCCATCGGGGCACCGTGGAAGGTCCTCCATTGCCCGCCCTCGAAGCACAGCCGCAGGTCGAGATAGCGGGCGCCCTCATCGAGCTGGTCGGTGACGCTGCCGCTCTGGGACCGCGAGATGCTGGCGGCCAGCCGCGGGTCGAGCGAGGCGACGTTGTAGGACCAGCCGCTGGTGCACAGCCCGGGGTCGGTCGGGATGCTCCAGCTGCCGGAGTCGTGACTGCCGGGCATCGCGATCCGGTTCAGCGGCTGGTTGTCGAGATAGCCGTGCATGCCGCCCATCCATCGCGACAGGTCCACCGTCGCGGCAGAGGCCCGGCCGGCCGGCGCGGCCGGGACCGCCCGCGCCCGTCCGTTGCCGATCGCCAATGCCGCGACAGCGAGGATCAGAGCGACCAGACCGGCCGCCGGTCTCCGTAAGCGAGTGCTGTCCGTTCCACGTCTCATCGTCGTACGCCCTCCTTGGGGGGAAGAGGCCGAGGTCGGGCCCGAGGGTAGAGGGCGGTGGACGCCATTCCCAGAGAATCTCCCGAACAGCGGCTCTGGACCGGACGCCGCCAGACGGCTGATCCGTGAGGACGACACCGCACTCACCACCGCCCACCAGGAACTACCGACGCTTCGGCCACCTGACGGCCCAGTCCGCGGAACCCTGCTGCGGATGTCCCGCAGGGCCTACGCGGCCGTCACCCGCGACGGCCAGGACGGACGACTCCAGAGCCGATCGGATCGATCGAGATGCCCAGTTGCCCGGGCGGTGATTCCTTGGTCACGGGCGCACCCCGTCCGCCATCCCCCGGTCGGCTGAAGGCTGTCCGCGTCCTTTCCCGCGCACGATCAAGGAGTCTGCCATGGTCAACACTCCGGACAAGACGCTCAGCGGCAAGGTCGCCTTCGTCGGTGGTGCGTCCCGCAACCTGGGCGGGCTGATCAGTACCACCCTGGGTGCCGAGGGTGCGCAGGTGGCCCGTCCACTACAACAGCGACTCCTCCCGTGCCAAGGCCGAGGACCTGGTGGCGCACATCAACGCCGGCCCCGGCAAGGCGTTCGCCATCCAGGCAGACCTGACGAAAGTCTCCGAGGTGGAGCGGGTCTTCGATGCGGTCATCCAGCAGTTCGGCAGGATCGACTACAGCATCAACACCGCCGGCATGGTGCTGAAGAAGCCGCTGACCGCGGTCACGGAGGAGGAGTACGACCGGATGTTCGCGGTCAACTCCAAAGCAGCCTTCTTCGTGATGCGCGAGGCGGCCCGGCGGATCGAGGACGGCGGGAAGATCATCACGATCGTCACCTCCCTGCTGGCCGCATACACCGGCCTGTACTCCTGCTAGGCGGGCAGCAAGGCCCCCGTCGAGCACTTCACCCGCGCCCTGTCCAAGGAACTGTTCGGCCGGAACATCTCCGTGAACAACATCGCTCCCGGGCCGATGGACACCTCGTTCTTCTACCCGGCCGAGGACGAAGACTCCGTCGCGTACCACAAGTCGTCGGCCATGAACGGTGACCTCACCAAGATCGAGGACATCGTCCCGTGGGTGCGCCACCTGCTCACCGACGGCTGGTGGGCCAATGGCCAGACCCTGTTCGTCAACGGCGGCTACACCACCCGTTGACGGATGCCGGCGATCCGGAGTCGCCGGCTCCGTCCGACGAGCGAATATCCCGAGGACAATGGGAATGTGGACCGGGCACACTGCAGGAATGGCCCATCCTGATCAAGACGCCCCGGTCCCCGGATTCCGCTTCAAGCCCACGCTGGACGGGGATCTGGTCCTGCTGCGGCCGGTCGCGGTGGACGACCTGGCTGCTCTGATGCCCATGTTCCAGGACGCGCAGACGACGCGGCTGACCGGCAGCCATGGCGAGGACGAGCCCGACGAAGGACGGCTACGGGCGTGGTACAGCACGCGTGCTGACCAGGACGACCGTCTGGACCTCGCTGTGGTGGAAAAGGCGACGGAGGACGTCGCGGGGGAGGCGGTTCTCAACGAGTGGGATGCGGACAACAAGAGCTGCAGCTTCCGCATCGCCTTCGCGCCCGGCGCGCAGGGACGTGGGCTGGGGACCGAGGCAACCCGGCTGATCGTCGGTTACGGCTTCGAGAGACTGGGCCTGCACCGCATCTCCCTCGAGGTCTATGCGTTCAATCCGCGAGCCCTTCGCGTCTACGAGAAGGTGGGCTTCGTCCGCGAGGGCGTACTGCGGGACGCGTTGCTCTGGGAGGGCGAGTGGGTGGACGCCGTCGTCATGTCGATCCTTGCGCGGGAGTGGTCCGAGCACCGCGGACGGCCCGAACGGGCCGGCAGGCCGTCGTAGTCGGCCCCCTTCCTCCGGCCCCCTTCCGCTGAGCTCATCCCACCGGGCTGCTCCGGTCGCCCAGAAGGACATGCACACGACGGTCCCTCAGCGGCTCCCTACAGGCCGATGTTGGTGAGGGGGACATTCCAGTCGTTGCTCTCGCCGTCCCGAGCCGCTGCTGGTGCCGCGGACAGCATCAGTCCGGCGACGACAACGGCCAAGACAGCGACGACACGACGCTTCATGATTCCTCCCGGGCGACGACGGTACCGACCACCCTGCTCCGGGCCGGCAGCCTCGCCCGCCCGGACACGCCGCTCAGCCGCTGGGTTTCAGCCGCTCGGCGACAGGATCCTGCTCACTGAACAGCCGGCGGCGGTCACGATCGAGGCCCCTGCGCACCCGTATCCGAATGAGGACAGAAGCTGACCTAGCCGATGCCTATGGTTACGGCATCGGCCGGGACGCGGTTCGACGATGTGAGCGTGACGCTCGCAAGACTGCTGTCCCTCGGGGCGAAGGAGTACCAGCCGCCCACCGACCGCGGCGCGGGGTTCGTCACTGCCGCGGTGACCGACCCCTTCGGGAACATCCTGGGTCTCATGCACAACCCGCACTACCTCGATGTGCTGGGTGCACGCGACCAGGAACGCGGCTCGATGTGCTGGCACACGTGACCAGGAGCGAGCCTTCATGCGCCGGGCACACGTGACGTGGAGCGAGGAGCGCGGTGGGAGGCCGCTCGGGTCGGGTTGCCGTCAGGCAGGGGGACGATTGCGGGTCGTGGGGGCGATGGTCAGCAGTGGCCGGTAGTGGCCCTTCGGATAGGGCTCACCGATGAGTTGGTCCTCGGCTTCGACCCAGGCGTGGGCGGCGAAGGGCTGGGTGCGCACCCCGGTGCACCAGGTCGGCCACGCGCCTCGGAACCGGCAGAGCAGGGCGGTGGCGATGGAGCGTTGCAGGCAGTGCTGTCCGGCGCAGCGCAGACTGACCGACACCACCGCGTCGCGTGCGGAGAGTGCTTGGCCGACGGTGGCGGGCTTGGCACCGCGGCGGGCGAACTCGAGGATCCGGCGCAGCCGTGCTGGTCGGATGCCGGCCAAGGGGCGGGCAAGAGCCACGGCCAGCAGCGGTAGCGCTCGCCGGTGCGGGGGAAGCCGCCGCTGTTCGGTCAGGGTGACGGGCACGGTCACGAGGTCACCACCAGGCCTGCCGAACTCAGCTGGGTGACGATGGCCCGTACGTCGTGTTCGGCCCGCTCGGGCGGGATCTCGTGACGGTCGGCGAGTTCGGCGGCGATGTCGTCGGGCGCGCAGCCGTCGAGCAGCCGGCGCAGCACGCCCGTGCCCGTGGTGTTGAGTTGCCAGTACCGTCCGGTGGTCAGGTGCAACAGGACGGTGCCGTCGTCGGTGTCGGTGGTGACTACGTCAGGGTGCAGGTGCAGGGGCATCGTGTTCCCTAGGCCGTGGGGCGGGGTGGGTGGCAGTGCGCAGCCACAGTTCGCAGCCGAGCAGGGCTTCCAGTGCGAAGACCGTGGTGAGGTCGCGTTGGGGCGCCAGGAGGCCCTCGCGCAGTGCCTCGACGTCGATGAGCCCGCGCTGGGCCAGTGCGGAGTCGGCGAAGAGGTTCAGGATCACGGGGAGGTTGTCGGCCAGCCCCCGGCGCAGGTCCTGACTGAACTCTCCCTTGGTGGCCCGGCCCAGGATCGCCGACGGCACGACGCCCTGCATCGCCTCGGCCAGCAAGGGTTTGTAGCCCCGTGGATCGGCATGCTCATGGGTGCGGACCCGCAGGACCGCTTCGAGCACGCGGGGGTCGTAGTAGGGCAGGTCCAGCTGTACGCCGGCGTCGGCGAAGATCCGGGCGATCAACCGGTAGTGGGCCGCAGTCGTACGCACGGCGAGCAGCGTCTGATGCTGGCCGAGGTCATCACTGAGCGGTTGCGCGTGCTGCGCCGTGTGCCTCAACTCCTGGCGGATCAGGTCTAGGGCCGCAGGGGTGATCCAGGGCGGAGCCTGTACGGCGTGCAGGCCCCAGCCCAGGGCCGGTGTCCGCGGCGGCCGGGGTGTACGAAGGGTGTCCGCCTGAGCGCGCCACCAGCCTGCCACGGTCCCCGGGCGTAGCAGCCCGGCCAGCGCCGGGCGCAGCGGCCAGCGTTTGAGCGCCCGGTTCTGGCGCAGTCGGCGCAGCGCGAGCACGGGGTGGTGCCGTAGCAGCGGAGCCAGATAGCCCGGGAAGGGCACGAACAGTTCGTCGCCGCCGTGGCCCGCCAGATGCCGGCGGGAACCGTGGTGGGCCAGCAGCTGGGCGTTGTGGCGCAATCGGGCGGCCGCGCGGTTGGTGACCAGGGGTTGTTCGGTTTCGACCGGTATGTTCTCGACGTCGAAGACCGACGGAAGCTCGCGCTGTGGAATCACCAGATGCTCGGCACGGTCGAGTGCCTGGATGGCCTGGCCCGCGAAATCAGCGTCGTCGTTGGCCGCGTCGGCCTCGGCCCAGCGTAGTGTCAACATCGTCGGTGTGTGGCGGGCAGCCAGGAAACACAGTGACGTCGAATCCATTCCGCCGGACAGATCGGCGCTCACCCGCCCGTGGGCAGGAGCACGATCCTGTACCGCTGCGGTGAGCGCCTCGCGCACCCCGGCGGCGGCGTCGTGCAAGGACAGATGCGGTACAGGGGGGTTCCACCACACTCTCTCGCGGGCCTGATCCCGGGTCCACTCCAGACACCGCTCGGGGGCCAGTGACGAGATTCCCGTCCACAGGCACCTCTCGTTCAGCGGGGGTGCCAGGGCAAGGCCGCCGGCCAGCCGCACGGCCAGTGACTGCTCGTCGACCGTGGCGCCGGCCGCCTCGGCCAGCACATCGGCCCGGTCGGAGGCCACATCCACGCCGTCGAGACGAGTGTGGAAGATTCGGCGCAGCCCGCTGATGCTGCCCTGCGCACGGACCTGCCCGTCCACCGACGCCATCAGGTGGACGGAGCCCGGGAGCATCGAGGCCAGCCGGTCCACGTCGGCTACGGCCGTGATCGTCGCCGCCAGTTCCAGGAGGCGTTCCTCGCTGATCGGGCAGTCACCGATCACCGCTACACGGACCGGGCCCGCCGTGGCCAACGCGATCTGGTCGTCTGCCCAGGAACCCACCAGCCACGGCCGGCCCGATGGGTGCAAAACCGCCCGCGGCGATGCGAACGCCATCCGCGCTCGCATCGCCGCAGCAGCAGTCGTATCCGGCAGGATCACAAACGCCGGCATCGTCAATCAGGTGTAGAGACCGAAGATCGAGTCGAGGTGAAAGCCGCCGAACCCGAGTGTGTCTTCGCTGAATTCGCCGACCTCGACCAACATCGGAGGAACGTACTGCCCAGCTTCCTGCTGCTCTTCCACAGAACCTCCCTGGAGACGTCAACTACCTTACGGAGCCTACAAGTTCGCTCGGAACGTGATCAACCGATGTGCTGGTCGTCACAGTTCATTGCCGGTTGCCGCGGGCCTCGGGCCGTCAGAGAAATGCATGTCGGCGTACCGGCACCGTGTCCTACGTTGACGCCGTGCGAGCGTCGAGACGGAGTTACGGGTATGTCGGCCCGGAGGATGTCAGGGACGCCGTCGGGCCGGACGACGGCGGGGCGGGCATCCGCACATCGGCCGACTTCGCGAACTGGGTGGCCGCACAGGCCGCCGGAGAACTGGCTGAGCCCTTCACCTTCGTCGTCGGCATGGATGGTGTGCTGCGGCTGGCCCCTCGTCGCAGCGAACACGTCGCCTGCGCGGGCGCGGACCGAGTGCTGAGCGCCGGCGAGATGAGTTTCCGCGCCGACGGCGGACGCTGGCGGGTGGACGAGGTCAGTAACCAGTCGACCGGGTATTGCCCGGACACCACGTCCTGGGTGGCGGTGGCAGAGGCGCTCGGTCAAGCCGGGCTCGACCACCCGGACTTCTTCACGCATGAGGTGATCTTCCGTCGTTGCCCCGGCTGCCAAGAGCACAACATGGTGCGGGAGAGCCACTTCGTCTGTGTTTTCTGCGACACAGACCTCCCCGCGCACTGGAATCTCGATCCGGAAGCCAAGGGCCTGGGTCTCCGGCCTTCTCCCGAAGGGCGCGTGCCTCGCGAGGCGGCCACGCAGAAGCGGCCCTCGAAGGAAAGGTGAAGGGCAAACTGACCGATGTGCATCACCGTGCTGAGGTTCCGCGGTGCTGTCGGCACCGTCGACGGGTCCTGATCGTCTTTGGGGGTGGCGAAGCTGTCTCCTCGATCCGGAAGGAATCTGCCGTGGCTCTCTCCCGCATCCGTCGTCGGCCGACCGTGTCCAGACCCGTGGCCGTGGCCGTCGTGGTCCTGCTCGCCCTGGCGGGCTGGTACGTGTTCTCGGGGCGGGGCGCGGGGCTGCTCCCGCAGGGCAGCTGGGGGCCGTGGCGGGAGAAACGGGTGAACAACTGGTCGGTGCGGATACGGGTGAACTCGTGGAGCGACGCTGCCGAAGCATATGTGCACATGGGCAAGGCCGAGGACTTCACCATGAAGGCGTACGGGACGTCGGCTGTCGCAACGACGGTGATGGACCAGACCCGGTTCACCCTGACACCCGGCGGTGAGGTCACCGGACAGTGGTTGCAGGAGCACGATGCGCGGTGAGGGCACTCCCGTCCGCCGCCTGATCCGGACCGGAGCCCTCGGCAGGACCAGTACGTCGACGAGGCTTCCTCCGAGAGGCGACCGCTGCCATGATCCAGCCATGCGCGACCACACCTCTGCCGTGTATGAGGCGCGGTACGGCTGGGATCTCAGGACCACGGGAGTCATAGCCCTCTGCGCCGTCTTCACCGCGGGCCTGTTCCTCCCGGGCATTCCGCTGTTCGCGCAGATCCTGGGCCTGCCGCTGTTCGGCGGGGGAGGGCTGCTCATGACGTTCGGGGCCATGAGCCGGAAGGTTGCGTTCCGGGTGGACGAGACAGGTGTGCTCCTCGGCGGGAGCCCCGTCCGGTACAGGGCCACCACCGCCCATGTGCCCTGGGAGGACATCACAGGGATTCTGTTCTGGAGCCAGGCTGCGGGCCGGGCCTCCGTGCCGTACGTCGGGCTCGGCCGACGAGAAGGCGCGCCGGTGCTGCCCGGGGACGGCCCGAAGTCGCGTGCCGTACTGAGGCACCTCGTTCCGGTGCCGGCCGAGGTGGCGATCGCCTCCCGGGCGGTGACCGGATGGCGTTTGGACAGGGAACGGCTGATCACCGCCGTGGCCCACTGTGCACCCGGAGTCCCCGTGTACGACCAGTCCTAGCCCGCCCGCCCCCTGTCCGTCCGATGCCGATGTCCGTCAGATGCCGACGATCAGGGTGAGCCCGTAGACGGCGACCGCCAGACACGCGCAGGTGCACAGCACCGCTGCCGCGATGCGCGCAGACCGGTTGGCGCCCTGGGCTCGGTCTCCGTCGGTGCCGTCCGGCCAGGCGGCGATGCCGAGAGAGAACAGCACGACCGTGAGCAGCGTGACACCGAGGCTCACACCGAAGACGCTGCCGAAAGCGCTCCAGTGGATTTCCATCGTTCGTCTCCTTTCGCCGACGGAGGGGACCGCCGTCCCGTTCACGCCGCGGTCTCTCCCGCGGGCTGGGGCAAGGGGGCGGGCAGTTCGTTGACGTTGTCAGCGGTCACCGGGCGGCGGCGCGACAGGGCCCAGAACCCGGCCGCCGAGGCGGCCGCCGCGGCCGCCACCAGGGCCACGCCTGTGGTGCCGTGGTCGGCGATCCAGGCCGCTGCGCCGCCGACGGCTGCCGCCGCGGGCAGCGTCAGCAGCCAGGACACTGCGATGCGTCCGGCTGTGCCCCACCGCACCTGGGCCAGTCTGCGGCCCAGGCCCGCGCCCAGGATGCTGCCGGTGCACACCTGCGTGGTCGACAGGGGAAAACCCATGTGGGACGAGGCGAGAATCACGGCTGTCGCACTCGTCTCGGCCGCGAAGCCCTGAGGCGCCTCGATGTCGGTGAGCCCTTTGCCCATGGTGCGGATGATCCGCCAGCCTCCCGAGTAGGTGCCCAGTGCGATCGCCAGACCGGAGGTGAGCACCACCCACCAGGGCGGCCCGGAGTCATGGGCCAGCACCCCGGCGGAGATGAGAGCGAGGGTGATGACGCCCATGGTCTTCTGCGCGTCGTTGGTGCCGTGGGCGAGCGCAACCAGCGAGGCCGAACCGATCTGCCCCCTGCGAAATCCACGTTGCGCCCGATCGCGGGCCGTACGCCCGGTGATGAGGTACGCGAAGTAGGTCGCCAGCACCGCCACGACGCCGGCGACGATCGGCGAGAGAACGGCAGGAAGCACGATCTTTTCCACGATCACCCCGAACTGCACCGCGGACCCGCCGGCGCCGACCCACACAGCGCCGATCAGCCCCCCGAACAGCGCGTGCGACGAACTGGACGGCAGCCCGGCGAGCCAGGTCATCAGGTTCCACAGGATCGCGCCGACGAGACCGGCGAAGATCATCACCAGGGACACCTTGGCGTCGTCCACGATGCCGCCCGAGACGGTCCTGGCCACGGCCGTGGACAGGAACGCGCCGACCAGATTCAGCACCCCCGCGACGGCGACGGCGAGGCGCGGTCTCAGGGCACCGGTGGCCACCGACGTCGCCATCGAATTGGCTGTGTCGTGGAACCCGTTGGTGAAGTCGAAGGCGAGAGCCGTCAGAACGACGACGATGAGAAGGAACGAGACGGAACCCACGGGGAAACCTCCCGAGGCAGGCCGGACTCCGCGCCCGCCGTGCGGGCCCGCCCGGACGCGTCTGACTTCCACGCTAAGCGGCGCTTCCGGAGCCTGCGACCGCGGGGCGGCTCGCGTGGCACCGCTCGTGCGTGAAGACAATCCGGCGGGTGCCGCCCGGAGTCCGGGCCCACGACGCGGGAGCCTATGACGCGGACGGGGTGCGATGCCCTCCGGGCCGGTATGGCTGCGGTGGGGCGGCGATTGGGTCACGTGTCGGACGCGGGAGGCCGGCGGAGCACGCCAGGGCAGGAGGCTGGCCGGATGGGGAGAGACGGGGAGTGGGGAAGGGCCGACCGGGAGCAGGTGCCGATGGGGACTTCCCTCGGACGGGGCGGCGTCGCCGGGTGTCTGTGGAACGGCTGTCTTGCCGTGCTGGTGCTCGCCCTGGTGATGGTGTGCGGGCTGTGGGTGTGGTTGTGGCTGACTCCCCGGCGCTGGGAGGGTGAGGCCCGCGACGACATGGAAAAGCACGTGGCGGAGGCCAGGTCCCAGCTGGCGGACTCGGCGGCCGACGGATCCCTGCTCGGCACGGAGATCGAGCGGGACGTGCACACCGGGCCCATGTCGGGTCCGGTGGCGGTGCGGCGGCAGGGTGGCACGGTGACGGTGACCGCGCTGCTCGCGGGCTTCGGGCCCGGTTTCATGAACCAGACGCTGACGACGGGCTGCTACCGGTTCCGTGTCGTCCCACCCCGGGTCACCGCCGCAACACGCGTGCCCGGCAGCGCGTGCGGTGGCCGGACGCGAGCCGCCTACCGGCCCTCTGCCGAGGTCGCGGACGACGTGGTCACCGAGGTGCGCGCGGCACTTGCCCACGGCGGGCTCGACGCAGCCGACAGGGCCGAGGTGTGGCAGACCCGCGGGATCGACGTCGTGCGCAAGGAGCTCTCCAAGGGACGGCTGACCGTCACGGTCCGCCTGCTCACAGGCCTCGGCGGCTACACGGCCGACTGCTACACCTTTGACGTCCGGCAGGATCCCCCCTCGGTGACCGCGCGAAAACAGGCACCGGGCCGCTGTGGCTCCGCCGGTGGCCCCGGGGGAGCGGCGGGCGCCTCGGGCCACGCGGACCCGGCCCCGCGGCACCACACCGGACGCCCAGACCCGACCGCGCCGCACCGGACCGCACCCGGGGGACCTTGAGCCTGCTGGTCGAGGAGGAGACGGCCTGACCTGGGCGCAGGAGTTGTGCTGGGCGTCGAGGCAGAGACGGCCTCGGCGTCTGTTCCTGCGGGGTGCGGTGGTCAGCCGATCGCTGTGGCGGGCGGCGAGTACGTCGACGAGGCTCCGGGCGAAGTGCCGTGCGGTGTTCGAAGTCCGTGCGCCGGTCGAGAGGGACCAGCAGATGCAGGCCACGCGATCCGGTCGTCATCAGCGCGGGGCGCAGGCCCGGTTCGGTGAGCAGGTCGCCCAACCGGCGTGCACTTCACCGTACGGTCTCGAAGCCGTCACCGTCGCTCCCGTCCGGGTCGTCGAAGATGAGCCGGACGGCACGGTCCAGGCGGTCCGCCTGGCTCAGCCAGGGACTGAACCGTCGCGGACACCGTCCGGCGCCATGCCGATCGCGGGATGGCGAGAGGGTACGACGGTGGCGGCGCCGGTCGGCAGCATCGAGTGCCGACCTGCGCCGCCACCTCGGCGCATCACAGCGCGGCGGTCGTCCCCTGCCCGGACGCGCTGCCCGCGAGCCACTCGTCCCATCCCAGGTTGAAGTCGGCGTAGCCGTTGTCGGGCGAGGCCTTGGCACGGGTCGAGCCGGTGATGGTGATGGGGTCGCCCTGCTTGACCTGGCCGTAGAACCACTCGGCGTCCGGCTTGGACAGGTGGACGCAGCCGTGCGAGCCGCGGGCGCTGCCGCTGCCCGGGTTGGGGTCGCCGGTCGAGAAGTGCACGTACGTGCCGGACTGGGTCAGGTGGACGTCCCAGGGCAGCGTCAGGTCGTAGTAGTTGGGGCTGCCCTTGTCGCAGCTGATGCCGACGCTGCAGGAGGTCATGTGGACCGTCTTCTCCTTGTCGATGACAGCCATCGTGCCGTTCCACGTCGGGAACTGGGGGCTGCCCGCATTGATCGACAGGGTGCGCACCGCCTTGCCGTTCCGGGTCACCTTCATGGTGTGGCCGGTCACCGAGACATCCGCGCGCACGTCGTCGCCGATCGTGAAGGTGTGCGTGTAGGCGCGCACGCCGTAGCGTCCGGCGCCGTTGCTGACGCCCTTCATGTCAGCGTCGACCTTCACCTTCGTGCCGGAGGGCCAGTAGGTCTTCGGTCGCCAGTCGGCGCGCTTGCCGTCGCTGAACCAGTGCCAGGCGCCGGCCACCGGCTGCGAGGCGCTCACTTTCATGTGCTTCTCGACCGTGGCCCGTGCCTTTGCCGCCACCGGGTTGGTGAAGACCACCGACACCGGCATAGCCACGCCGACCGTGGTTCCCGTCTGCGGGGTGATCGTGTCCAGCAGCATCGGCGGACCCGCGGGCTTCGTCGGCGACGGAGAGGCGCTCGCACCCGGCTTGCCCGACGCCTTTGCGTCGCCCCCGCTCGCCTTGTCACTGCTGCCCCCGCCGCAGGCGCTCGCGCCCACCATCACCGCAGCCGTGACGAGTGCGATCTGTATGCCGCCCTTGCGCCGTCCCACGACCTGCCCCGCTCTCTCGCTCTTCGGCCCTGACGGGCCCGACTCCCTGTCAGACAGTGAGGGTGTGGGCCGCAGTTGCGTCCGTTGCGTAAAGCGTGTCCCAAAACTTGGTGCGCATCGCAGGATCCAGAACCATGTGGGGCGCCGCATCGTCGCCTGCCACCTTCAGAGTGCGTCGGAGGGGAGGGGATTGGGCCGCACTGCTGTGGGTCGGCCCGTGCAAAGGTTCACGACCAGGCCTCCGCAGCGCAGAAGTCCTGGGCCGCAGCAGCCTGCCGGCAGGTGCGGACCGAGCCGCTGCCCACGAGGTCCCGCGTCCGGCACGGAAACTCAGGCAGGGGAAGCGGCCTGCCGTCCAGCGCAAGCCGGACAGTATCGCGGCCGCCCTGCTCGAACAGCAGGAGGGCAGGCGGCCGAAAGCGCACGAGGACCTGGGCCATGCGATCCGCCTGGGGGAGGGGCTCTGGGCCCCAGCCGCCCGGACCCGCCGCGGGCCTGTCGGCACCGACGCCCCCGAGCCACGCGGCACAAGGCGCGGGCCCGAGGGCGTGAGAGCCGTTGGAACGAGCCCGTGCGGTACCGGTGGGCCGTCCTGCAGGCACAGGATCAGGCGGGCGCCCCTTCGGAAGCCATGAGGATCGTGGAGCGTGCCTGATGCCGGCGCTCGTAGTCCAGCACCCGCCGGGAGACACGCTCGGTGGCCTCACCGAGGCGCTTGAGGATCTCGTCCTCGTGCATGCCGTCGTAGCCGGGCCACGGTTCGGGCCCGAGCAGGTCGGCGATCTTGTTCAGGACCGTGGGGCGCGCCGCATGAGAACGCTCGTAGGCGCCGACCGTGGCGAGATCCGTCTGGGACAGCTGCGGCAGCCGCTCGATGACCGTCCTGGCGCCGAGCCGTCGGTAGTCGGAGATCGGCAGTTCCATTTCCGAGATGAGGGCTCCCTCCGGCGTACCCCGGAGCCGGTCCACTCCCGGCATGCGCTCTGCCGTTTCGCGCAGCCAGGCGCTCCAGTCGCGCACCGCGCGGGCAGCGGCGCCGATGCCCAGGCTCTCGGTGGCCACGACCGCGGCCTCGGCGTGCTGCTCGAGGCTGTTGCCGAGTGCCTCCAGCGTCTCCTCGCCGTCGTGGCGAACGGACCGCAGCAGTTCCGAGCTGACGCCGTCCTGGGCCTTTTGCGCGATCCGCTCGGCCGCCCGGCAGATCGCCACCCCGAAGGCGGTGACCGTGTACTCGTCCTGGGCGTTCCTGAGCATCTGATGCTCCGTCGCCGTGAGCCGGCCCTGCAACAGGGCGCTCGGGACGGTCCTGGCCACCTCCAGGGGCAGGCGGACCGCCTGCTCGGTGAAGTGCCGGACATTCCCGGCAACCGTCTGTACCAGTCCTCGGGGCGACAACGCGTTCAGTCGTTCGTCGATGAGGTACACATGTCCGCGGGCGTCCCCCATGCGGCGCTCCAGGATCTCCCGGTACTCCCCGGCAGGCGTCACGGCGAGATGGGCCCTGAAACGGTCGGCGAGCGCCGCTTCGGCCTCACGGACCTCACGCAGCGCTCGAACGAGCATGTCTGTGGCTACGGTCATCACGTTTCCTTCGGATCGTGCGAGGCTCGCAAGAATCGGACCGGCAGACGGCCGGTCCGGCCCTCCCAACGCTGCCCCGAAACGACCGTCCCCGCATCTCGCGGGTCGGCGGATGGAGCCATGCCGGTGACAGCCCGTGAACCCGGCGGACCGTCGCCTGTGCATCTGGCACACGAAGAGGTGCATCTGGCACACGAAGAGTCATCCGGCATACGAAGAGGTGCACCTGGCATACGAAGAGGTGCACCTGGCATACGGAGAGCGGGATCCCCGTGGTGGAGAAAACGGGATCCCGCTCCGGGCACGGCGCCTCAGTGCTTGAAAACGTCCTTCGCCTTCTCCTTCGCCTGGCGCGCATCGCCCTTCGACTTCTCGGCCTGGCCCTCGGCCTTCATCCGCTCGTTCCCCAGTGCGCGGCCGACCGTCTCCTCGGCCTTGCCCTTCGCCTGCTCCATCTTGGCCTTGGCCTTTTGATTTCCGGCCATTGTCCTTCATCCTCCTCACCGAATGCGGCGGCGTTGTTCACCCACGCCGGGTACCCATGCGTGGCGGGAAAACGCCGAAGTCTTCAGGAAGGGTGAGATGCGCTGCGTAGCCGTCGCCGTCAGTCGGCGTGACCGGGCGGCAGCAGCGGTGCGAGCGGGCCGAGGTCCAGGTTGAGGTCCTCCATGGTCAGACCGTAGCGGGCGCACAGTTCGCTCATGCGGTCGTGGAGGATCATCAGGGTGGTGCCCAGACGCTCTTCCTCCTCCTCGGTGAGGTCGCCCTGGTCGACGCGGTGCAGCGCCTGCCGCTCCATGAGCTGCCGCAGCAGCTCGACCAGAGTGAGGACGAGCCTGATCAGATCGCGTTCGACGGTGTCGGGGTCGGCGCTGACGCGGCGGGCCGGACGCGGGGGCCCGGGCCGTCCGGCCGGTGTGATGTCGTCGGGTACGGCGGGCAACAGCCGAAACGCCCGGGCGGCCGCGTCGGCGACCTCGCGCAGGCGGTCGGGCGAATCGGGGTGCCCGCCGCCCGCCGCGGCCGTCACGGCTCGTCCTCGGGGCGCGGCTCGTCCCCGGGGCGTGCTGCGGTCTCCCACGGCGACGGGTTCCGGGCGCTCACGGAGACGATCAGGGCCCGCAGGGAGATGCGTACCAGGTCGATGTCGGCGATCGACAGCACCACGTCACCGGTGAGAACGACGCCGCCGCTCAGCAGGCGGTCGAGCAGGTCGATGAGGGCCACCTGGCGCTGCGCCAGCGGCTCCGCCGCGGGCGGCCGCTCCACGCCGTTCATGGCGCCGGGTCCGGTGCCGGGCCCTCGGAGCCGGGCAGGGCGGCGAAGGAGTAGGGCGCCCAGGGGCCGGTGACGTCGATGCGTACGCCGGGCAGGCCCTGGCCGGCCTCGATGACCCGTGTGCGGAATTCCGCCGCGTTCTCGTGCGCCACGAGATAGGCGTCGTTGACGACGTTCTCCCCGGCACCGGCGGCGAGTACCCCCTGCTGCACCCGGTGCCGGGCGTGGCCGGCCGCCATGTCGTGGCCGATCCCCTCGACGCGCTCGGCGGCCTGCCGGGCGGCGCGGTAGGACTCGTCGCGCGAGTGTCGCTGGGAACGGCGGGCGCGCAGATAGGCCCGGCCGGGGCCGAGCCCGTCGGCGGTGCCCACCGCGCCCGCCTCGTCGTAGCCCTGCGGTTCCGGCGGGGGCTCCACGTAGATCTTGACACCCCATTCGAGGTGGCCCGCCAGCCGCCGCACGGCCTGTGAGAACTGCTCGGCGTCCTCGCGGAGCATCGTCCGCACACGTCCGTCGTCCAGGTACACCGTGGCGAGCCGCAGCGGCAGCACGGTGGTGTGTGCGGCCAGGGCCTCGATGACGGTGTGGTGGGCGCGGGCGACGGCCTCCAGCCAGTCCAGGTCCTCGAGATGGCGTCGCAGGGCGCTCTCCTCGAAGTCCTGGGCCGGTACGGGGCTGACGGCCGCCGCGAGACCGCTGCCGGGGCCCGCAGCCACCAGGTGGACCGGCGCACCTGCCACGCCTTTGACGCCGTCCAGGACCCCGGCGAGTTTCTCCTCGTGGCTCCGCAGCACGGCGTAGGCGTAGGTGACCGGTTCAGTCATCTGCCGCTCCGCTCCTGCGCCTGGTGGAGGACCTCGAAGTGCTGCGTCGGCCGACGGTCCGCCGCTCCTCGTCCGGCTCCTCGCCCGGCGACAGCTCCCGTTCCCTCCTCAGCGTTTCGATCTCGGCGTGCAGCCGCCGGTTCTCCTCGGCCAGCCCACGCTCATCGGCGCGCGAGGACAGCGACGGGTCGTGTTCCCACCAGTCGATTCCCATCTCCCTGGCCTTGTCGACGGAGGCGACGATGAGCCGGAGCTTGATGGTGAGCAGCTCGATGTCGAGAAGGTTGATCCGGATGTCTCCCGCGATGACGATCCCCTTGTCCAGGACGCGCTCGAGGATGTCGGCCAGGTTCGCCGAAGAGCCCTGTCCGTAGCCGTACGGGCCCGCGGCCCTGGAGGGGTACGAGCTCAGCCGGTTGGCAGGGGACTCCGACACGGCAGGCACCTCGATTCCAGCTCAGGGAGCGCTGTCGCCCCGCCGGTAGGCCGCGATCTCCTCCAGGCGGTCGAGGAGCAGTTCCTCGTGCTCTTCGAAGGTCTTCTGGTCGATGTGGCCCGCGAGCAGTGCTTTCTCCAGCGCGGCCAGTTCGCGCTCCACGGGCTCGGGGTCGTAGTACTCCCGCTCGGCGGCCTCGACCACCCGGTCGACGACCCAGCCCACGCCCCGCACGGGCGCCAGCGGAAAAGTGAGGATCTGGGTCAGCAGGCCCATGAGCAGCGCCTCTCAGACTCTCAGACGAAACTGTACGGGGGCAGCGGTCCGCGCAGCCGGAACTCGCACTCCTCGCCCAGTTGGTTGGCCAGGCTGATCCCCGTGGCCAGGAACATCTCCTCCTTGTCGTCCTCGACCAGAAAGGAGACGTTGAGGAAGTCATTGCCGGCGGGCGCCGAGACAATGTTGTCGCGCGCGTACGGGCGCAGGGCCTCGACGATGCCCGCGGCGAGTGCCTGCTGCCGTGCCTCGGCTTCCTGCGCGACCAGTTCGCCGAGCGAGAGCGACATCTCGGGGGTACCGGAGCCGTCGCGGATGGCGGTGTTGAGCTCGCGGGCCTCCTCCGACTCCAGAAGGATCCGGCGCAGCAGCGCCTCCTCCTCCCAGGAGACCTTCAGGTTGTACTCGGTGGCGTCCTTCAGGTTCTGCAGCTGCTCCTGATATTCGCCCGCTCTGTCCTCCAGGGCTCCGCTGACCGCTTCGTCGTCCTCGGCCGTCATGCCGAATCGCAGCGGCAGCACCGCTCCGTCGGCCATCAGCCGCTCCTGGACCTCCTGGTGCGCCAGAACGTCACGCCGCCTGGGGCGGAGGTCCTCGGGCGCGTCGCTGACGACCGCACACAGCACTCCGGCGGTCACCGTGCGCAGCGGGCTGGGCGGTTCTCCGACGCCGTGGAGGTCGTCGAGCTGCATCGGGTGGTCCTTCGAGGTGATGGAGTAGACGTAGACGGCCATGGTCACTCCCTCTGCCGCCGGGAGGCTCTTCTGGCGGGTCGGCGCCGCTGCTGCCTGGGCTCCTCCTCGTATTCGGGCTCCTCCTGCTCGTCTTCCCCGTTCTGCTCGTACTCCTCCTCGTCCTCGGCCTCCTCTTCGCCACCGCTACCGGTCAGGGTGTCCTTCACGGCTTCGACGGCGCCGGTCAAGGCTCCCTTGGACTTGCCCTTGGCCCCGCCTTCGGTGATCTCGCCGACGAGATCCGTGAGCTGTGTGGGCTGTTTGCTGCCGGATTCGAGGTCGAGGCGGTTGCAGGCCTCGGCGAAGCGCAGATAGGTGTCCACGCTGGCCACGACGATGCGGGCATCGATCTTGAGTATTTCGATGCCGACGATGGACACGCGGACGAAGACGTCGATGACGAGGCCGCGGTCGAGGATCAGTTCCAGGACGTCGTACAGGCTGCTCGTGCTTCCGCGCGAGACGCTGCTTCCGCCCTGCGGCACCACGGTCATGGCGCCTCCCTTCACCACCCCCTGGTACGTATCAGCGGCGCCGGTCGATCTGGCCGCGCGTGTAGCGGCGGGTCCGTTCGTACGCCAGCAGGTCGCCCTCCGCGTCCAGCGTGACGTGGTAGGTGCCCAGCACGCTGGTGGTCTCGGGGACTCGCTCCAGTTCGAGTACCTCGACATCCGCTTCCCAGCCGTCTTCGGTCGGTTTTATTGCCGACACCGATTCGGGGGCGCGTCCGAGGAGTTCCTCCAGCTGCCCCGCGGCGCAGCGCATGACCCATGCCGCCGAGCGCTTGCCGGGCTTCGCGGACCTGCCGCTGCGCGTGCGGCGTGGGGTGTCGTCACCGTGGGAGGGTCGCCTGCCACTCCCCGTGCCGTCCTTGTCTGACGCGGCCATGTTCCCAACTCCGTCGCTGGAGCGGCGGTCTCCTGTCACTCAAACGTACTATTTCAACATATACATCTTGAAAGTGTGCCGCGACGGGCCGCCGGTGGCCGTGCGCCGCCGGGCGACCGCGCAGCGGCTCGCCGGAGGGAATGATCGATGAACGATTCGACGAAAATCGCTCTTGCCGCCGCAGTCGCCGGGGGCTACGTCCTCGGCCGTGCCAAGAAGGGGCGACTCGCCTTCGGGGTGGCCACCTATCTCGCGGGCCGCCGGTTCGGCCTCGACCCCCAGCAAATGCTCACCGAAGGCCTGCGCAGGCTCCAGGAGTTGCCGCAGTTCGCCGACCTCAGTGAGCAGGTGCGCGGTGAGTTCAAGGACGCGGGCCGCAAGGCGCTCGCCGCCGCGGCCGACCGCAAACTCACCGATCTCGCCGACGCCTTGCACGAAAGGACCGCCCGCATTGGCAGCGAGAAGGAGGAGGAAGAGGAGGACGAGGAGGAGTACGGGCCGGAGGGCGAGGAGGAGGAGTTCGAGGACGAGGAAGAGGAGAACGAAGAGGAAGAGGAACCCGAGGAGGAGGAACCGGAGGAAGAGGAATCCGAGCAGGAAGAGCCGGAAGGCGAAGAGTCCGAGGAGGCGGAGGCGCCGCGGGCGCAGAGGCGTATGTCCAGGCGCAGGCACCTCACCCGCCGGGCCGAAGAGGCCAGGGAGGAGCCGGAGGAGGAGCCTCCCCGGCATCGCCGCACAGCCAGGCGTCCGTCCGCGCGGCCCGCGCCGCGCAAGGCGACGGCACGCAAGACCGCCGCCAAGAAGGCGCAGCCGGCGAGGAAGGTGGCCAAGAAGACGGCCAAGAAGAGCGCGGCACCGCCCAGGAAGACCGCCGCGAAGAAGACCGCCGCGAAGAAGACTGCCGCGAAGAAGACCACTGTGCGGAAGACCGCGGCGAAAAAGACCACTGCGCGGAAGACCGCCGCGAAGAAAACCGTCGCAGCACCGAGAAAGACTGCCGCGAAGAAGTCCGCGGCACCCGCAAGGAAGTCCGCGGCGAAGAAGGCTGCCCCCAGGAAGACCGCGCCGAGGAAGACTGCCCCGAAGAAGACGACGGCCAAGAAGTCGTCCACACGGCGGAGGTAGGCCATGGCCAGGACGGCACAGAAGGGCGAGCATGACGAGCTCTCCGGCCTCGACCGGTTGCGGGACGAACTCGTCGACTACCTCGGTGCTCAGATGGAGCATCTCGCGGACGTGGCGGGCGACAAAGTGGAGGGCCTCACCGACCAGTTGATGGATGTGGCCGAGAACGGGGGAGTTCTCCCGAAAGTCGGCGCCCGCATCCTCCAGGGGGATTCACCCCTCAAAGCGCTGATCGGTGAGAAGGCGACGAGCATCAAGGACAGTGTGGTCGAAAAGGCTTCGAGTCTGTTCGGTGGCGGCAAGGGCCGCAAGTCCGGCAATCCCAAGGTTACGAGCATCATCGAACACCTGGATGTAGGTGTTCCGGTCCGTGTCGCCTATGACCATTGGACCCGGTTCGAGAAGTTCAGCTCTTTCACCAAGGGCGTGCGCAGCGTGTCCCAGGGGGACGAGACCAGCAGCGACTGGAAGGTGAAGGTGGGGCCGTCCACCCGTTCCTGGAAGGCCACCATCCAGGAACAGATCCCGGACGAGCGCATCATGTGGACCTCGGACGGCGCCAAGGGCAGCACCCGCGGTTGTGTGACCTTCCATGAGCTGACACCCACGCTCACGCGCATCGTGCTCGTCGTCGAGTACTACCCCTCCGGCTTCTTCGAGAAGACCGGCAACCTCTGGCGCGCCCAGGGACGCCGACTCCGGCTCGACGCCAAGCATTTCCAGCGTTACGTGACGCTCTCCGACGAGGATGCCGACGGCTGGCGCGGTGAGATCCGTGACGGCGAAGTGGTGCGCACGCACGAGGAGGCGATGGAGGAAGAAGAGGCCGAGTACGAGGAGGACGAGCCCGGGGAAGAGCCCGGCGAGGAGGAGGAAGAGCCGGCGGAGGGCGAGTATCAGGACGCCGATACGGAGTACGAGGACGAGGACGAAGGCGATTACGAAGACGAGGAGGAGGACGAAGGAAAAGGTGGGTAGGAGGACGAGCAGGCGTGAGACCGGAGCACGGATGCCGGGCGACGGTGGAGGGGCGCGGTGGCCCGCTGCCCTGGGCGTCGGCTGACCGTCGAACGTCCGGGTGGTGTCCGAGAACCGGTCAGCCACATCCGGACCTTCGGGTCTGCGAGGCTGTGCTCCGACTCCCGCGGGCGTCGACGGCTCTCCTGGAGCGGTCGGGGTGGTGCAGTGCCGCGTCGGCCCCGTGGGTGCCGGACGCCGCCCGGCGGCACGGGCAGAAGGGCGGCACGAGGTGCGCACCGTAGGAGTTGAGGAGGAACTCCTTCTGGTCGACCCGGACAGCGGGGAGCCGAAGGCGCTGTCGGCCGCGGTCCTCGCGCGTGCGGCTCAGGACGATCCCGGACAGGACGTCTTCGAGAAGGAACTGTTCGGGCAGATGCTGGAGTTCGCCACGCACCCGCAGTCGGAGATGGCGGCCCTCGGCGCCGAGATCGTGCGCTGTCGCAAGGAGGCGGCACGGCACGCCGGCGAGATCGGGTGTGCGGTGGCCGCACTCGCCACCTCCCCGCTGCCGGTCAGCCCGTCGATCAACGTGAACGAGCGCTACCAGTGGATGGCCGAGCACTACGGGTTCGCCACCCAGGAGCAACTGGTGTGCGGCTGCCATGTGCATGTGTCGGTGGAGTCAGACGAGGAGGGCGTGGCCGTGGTCGACCGGCTGCGGCCATGGCTCGCCGTGCTGTGTGCGCTCAGTGCCAACTCGCCGTTCTGGCAAGGGCAGGACACCGGCTACGCCGCCTACCGCAGCCGGCTGTGGGTGCGTTGGCCGTCGGCGGGGCCGACCGAGCTGTTCGGATCCGCCGAGCGGTATCACCGGCGCGTGGCGGACATGGTGGCCACCGGGGTCATCCTGGACGAGGCGATGGCCTACTTCGACGCGCGTCCGTCCGCGCGCTATCCGACGGTGGAGATCCGGGTGGCGGACGTGTGTCTGCGCGCGGACACCGCCGTCCTCGTCGCGGCGCTGGCACGGGCCCTGGTGGAGACCGCATCCCGCGAATGGCGGGCGGGCAGGCCACCGCTCGACCACAGTGTCAGCCTGCTGAGGCTGGCCGCCTGGCGGGCCGCCCGCTCGGGCCTTGACCAGGATCTGCTCGACCCCGCGACCATGCGACCCCGGGCCGCCGCGGACGTGGTGCGCTCGTTGCTGGAGCACAGCGGGGACGCGCTGACCGAGTGCGGCGACGCGGCCCTCGCCGAAGAAGTCGTTGCCGAACTGCTCGGCCGGGGCAACGGTGCCCGTGAGCAGCGCCTGGTCATGGAGCGCACGGGCAGCCTGCCGACCCTCGTCTCCGAGTGCGTACGGCACACCCAGGGGGAGTGACCGGCCGGAGGGAGGCAGCGTGCCGACCCTTGTCTTCGAGTGCGTGCGCCGCACCCAGGGGGCAGTGACCGGTCGGAGGGACGGAGCGTACCGACGGCTGCCGAGGCTGAGCACGGTGTCGTAGGTGACACACACGCCCGCGGACCCGGACCCCAGCCGTCAGCGGGCCGCGTCCGTCGTGGCACGTCAGGCGGGCCGCCGTGCGCGTCTGGACCGAGCGGGTGTCTTGCGGCGTGCCGCAGGGTGCCCTGGCGCCGCCGTCCGCGGGTGCCTCCTAGCCTCAAGGACATGCTGGGGCTTCCTGCTCACGTCCGTGCCTGCTTGTTCGACCTCGACGGGGTGCTCACCCAGACCGCGAAGGTGCATGCGGCTGCCTGGAAGGAGATGTTCGACGGTTATCTCCGCGAGCGCGCTGCACGTGAGGGGACCGCCTTCGTGCCCTTCGACGCGGTGGACGACTACGACGAGTACGTGGACGGGCGGCCCCGCGAGGACGGGGTGCGCACGTTCCTCGCCGCACGGGGGATGCGCCTGCCCGAGGGTGCGCCGGACGATCCGCCCGAGGCGGAGACCGTGAACGGACTGGGCACGCGGAAGAACGACCTGGTGCTGCGCCGGATCCGCGAGGAAGGGGTGGAACCCTACGAGGGCTCGGTCCGCTTCGTTCATGCCGTGCGGGACGCCGGTCTGCGCCGCGCGGTGGTGTCGTCCAGCGCCAACTGCCGCGATGTCCTGGTGGCGGCCGGTATCGAGGACCTCTTCGACGAGCGGATCGACGGGGTGGTGGCGCACGAGCGCCGTCTGCGGGGCAAACCCGCTCCGGACACCTATCTGGAGGCGGCCCGCGCACTGGGGACGGAGCCGCAGGACGCCGCCGTGTTCGAAGACGCCCTGGCCGGTGTCGAGGCGGGGCGTGCGGGGCGCTTCGGCGTGGTCGTGGGGGTCGACCGGGTGGGCCAGGCGGCGCAACTGCGGGCGCACGGGGCCGATGTGGTGGTCCGTGACCTGGCCGAACTTCTGGAGACGCGGTGATCACCCATCCCAGCTTCACCGTCGAGCCGTGGTGCCTGCGCGAGACCGAACTGAACCTGGACGTGCTCGCCCAGAGCGAATCGGTGTTCGCTCTGTCCAACGGGCACGTCGGGTGGCGCGGGAACCTCGACGAGGGGGAACCCCACGGGCTGCCCGGCGCCTATCTCAACGGCCTCCACGAGCGGCATCCGCTGCCGTATGCGGAGGCGGGCTACGGCTATCCCGAGTCCGGCCAGACGACGATCAACGTCACCGACGGCAAGATCGTCCGGCTGCTGGTCGACGATCACCCGTACGACCTGCGCTACGGTCGGTTGCTGGCGCACGAGAGGGTGCTGGACTTCCGCACCGGCGTGCTCAGCCGCACCGCGCGGTGGACCTCGCCCGGCGGCCGCACGGTCCGGATCACCTCGCGGCGGCTGGTGTCCTTCACCCAGCGAGCGGTGGCCGCGGTGGTGTACGAGGTCGAGCCGGTCGACGGACCGGCCACCGTGGCCGTGCAGTCCGAACTCGTCGCCAACGAGCAGCTGCCCCGCTTCGAGGGGGACCCGCGCGTCGCCGCGGCGACCGAGTCCCCGCTGGTGGCCGAGGAGCACTTCGCGCAGGAGACCCGGCTACGGCTCGTGCACCGCACCGAGGGCAGTGCACTGCGGGTGGGAGCGGCGGCCGACCATCTCGTCGAAGGGCCCGACAGCACCCGTTGGACGGCACAGAGCGAGCCTGATGTCAGCCGTCTGACGGTGACCGCGGACCTGGAGCCCGGACAGCCGCTGCGGCTGGTCAAGTTCGTGGCTCACGGCTGGTCGGGGGAGCGTTCGCTGCCGGCCGTGCACGACCAGGTGGACGGAGCGGTGGCGGCCGCGGTCAGCACCGGCTGGGACGGGCTGGTCGCCGGGCAGCGGGCCTACCTGGACCGGTTCTGGGCCGGCGCGGACGTCGAGGTGGAAGGAGACGCGCAGATCCAGCAGGCGGTACGGTTCGCCCTCTTCCACGTGCTCCAGGCGGCGGCCCGCAACGAGAACCGGGCGATTCCCGCGAAGGGCCTGACCGGAACCGGGTACGACGGGCACTCCTTCTGGGACACCGAGTCCTACGTGCTGCCGGTTCTCACGTTCACTGCGCCCGAGGCCGTCGCGTCGGCCCTGAGATGGCGGCACACGACGCTGCCCGCAGCGCGCGAACGGGCGCGTCAGCTGGGGCTGTCGGGGGCTGTGTTCCCCTGGCGGACGATCGACGGTGCCGAGTGTTCCGCCTACTGGCCGGCGGGGACGGCTGCCTTCCACATCAACGCGGACATCGCCATGGCCGCGGTCCGGTACGTCATGATGAGCGGGGACGAGGAGTTCGAACGCGGTGAGGGGCTCGACCTCCTCGTGGACACCGCCCGGCTGTGGCGCTCCCTGGGCCACCACGACGCGGACGGCGTCTTCCACATCGACGGCGTGACCGGACCCGACGAGTACAGCGCCATCGCCCGGGACAACCTCTACACCAACCTGATGGCGCGACAGAACCTGCTGTCCGCAGCCGACGCGGCCACCCGCCATCCGGACCGGGCCGACGAACTCGGAGTGGACGACGAGGAGGCCGCGGCCTGGCGGGACGCCGCGACCCGCATGGCGATCCCGTACAACGAGACCCTCGGCGTGCACGAACAGTCGTCCGGGTTCACGCACTTCCAGCGCTGGGACTTCGAAGCGACGCCGCCCGAGAACTACCCGCTCATGCTGCACTATCCCTACTTCGATCTGTATCGCAAGCAGGTGGTGAAGCAGGCCGACGTGGTGCTCGCGATGATGGAGTGCTCGTACGCGTTCACCGACGAGGAGAAGGCGCGCAACTTCGCCTACTACGAGGCACTGACCGTGCGGGACTCCTCCCTGTCCGCGTGCTGCCAGGCGGTGCTCGCCGCCCAGACCGGGCACCTGCGGCTGGCCTACGCCTACCTCGGCGAGGCCGCACTCATGGACCTGGACGATCTGGAGCACAACACCCGGGACGGGCTGCACATCGCCTCCCTCGCCGGGACCTGGATCGCCCTGGTCGCCGGCTTCGGAGGCATGCGCCGGCACCTCGGTGACGACGGGAAGCCGGATCAACTGGGGTTCGCGCCGCGCCTGCCCGAAGCGCTGTCCAAGCTGGCGTTCACGGTACTGGTGCGCGGGCGCAGGCTGACGGTGGACATCGGTCAGACCCACGCCCGCTACCGGCTGGTGGACGGCGAACCACTCGTGGTGATGCACTACGGGGAGCCGCTGACCGTGAGCGCCGACGCCCCGGTGGACCGCCCGGTGCCACCCGCCCCCGTGCACCCCGAGCCGCAGCAGCCGCACGGCCGCGGTCCGGCGGGCCAGTCCGCCGGGGAGGAATCCCCGGCAGAGACACGGGAGTAGCACCGAATGGCACGGAGCGGCACGCACCGAACGGAGCGGTGCTGAGCGGCACGCACCGAACGGAGCGGCTCGGAGCAGTGCACACCGGAGACAGCAGGCGCGGCGGGCGAGGGCGGCCCGACCGGCCGGTCGTCATGGCGGGGTGTTGGGACGCGGGGGCTGCGTCGGCCGAGGTGGAGACGGTTCGGCCCGTGAGGTGGGACCCGAGCTGTCGCGGGGGCCCCGAGCACGGTCCGCGGTGGTGCCGCGGTCGTCGCCGTCCGCTTCATTGCCCGCGAGGTGGGACTGCAACCGCTGGTGCCGGAACTCGAAGTACGCCCCCGACCGCCGGAGCACACCCCGCCGGTGGGCGTCCTCCAGGAAGCTCATCAGCCGCCAGGGCAGGCGCCCCGTGACCGCGAGCCAGACACGAGCCACGGTGAAGCGTCCCCAGGCGCTGAGCGCCAGCGCCGCCGTGCCCAGTGGCAGCCACAGCTGGGTACCGACGCTCGCCAGCCCGCCCCGGTCGCCGGGCAGCGCCACCACGGGCGCACAGACGGCGGCGGCGAACAGCGCGACCACACCCCCGCGCGTGAAGGACGCCGTTCGGTCCGTACGCAGTGAGGAGCCGGGAGCGGCCGCCCGCATGATGTCCGACGGCACGCTCAGCGCGCGGTAGACACCGCACACGCACCCGCCCACCACTCCGACCAGCACTCCACCCGCCACCACAGCCGGCAGGATCCGCTCCAGGACGCCCCGGGCCGGTCCCTGGGCGAGCCAGCCGCGCGCCGCCTGCGGCAGGACGGACCGCAGGTTCGCCGCGTAGGCCACCGTGGTGGAGGGCGGTGTTCCCGCTGCCGAGTTCCCGGTCAGTTCCAGGCGTACGACCACGGCGCCCTGCCGGGACTCGAACGCCGTGCGCCGGGCGGCGAAGGGGAGACACCGGCGGCTGCGCAGCAGGGGAATCGTGCAGTCCGAGGGCCGGGTGCCCTCGGGGTAGGCGATCGGACGGCCACCGCCGCCGGGGATCAGCAGCGTGCCCCGCAGCGGCCGCGAGGTGGTCGCCGCCCTGAGTCCGTTCGACTCGGTGAACCGCCAGCCGTCGATCTGTCGTCCAGCCAGTTCGGCGGGGGACCGAGAGGCGAGCATGGTCACCCCGGCCGCGGTGAGTCCGGCGGCCGTGCAGGCGGCGACCCCGAGCAACAGCGCTGCAGCCGTGCCCCGGACCAAGCCGGCGGCGAACCGCCGGGCGACAAGGGCGACCCCGGCCGGGTACGGGCCCTCCTGCCCGGCCTTGCGTGTGCCGCTCACCATCAGCGCCGTGCCCACCGCGACACACGTGGTGCCGATCACCAGGGACCAGGGGGTGCCGGACCGGCCGGACAGCGCCGTGCCCGCGGCGACCACCCCGCCGAGCAGCAGGGCGGTCCCGAGGGCCCGCGCCGCCGCTCGCCCCGCGGCACCGCTCCAGGGCAGGCTGAGCGGCACCGGCCGCCGCGGCAGTCCGGCCATGCCGAAGAACACGGTGAACAACAAGGAGAACAGGCATCCGCCGAGCAGGTCCGGCACCCAGCCGTCGGTGACCGAGCCGAAGCGGAAGCCGAACCGTAAGTCGTCGGCCCAGGCGAAGCCCGCCCACAGCAGTGCACTCACCGATACCGTCACCAGCAGCTGACGGGCGAGGAAACGCCGGTCCGGCGGGTTCCCGCCCGAGGGCAGCAGCCGCGCCGCGCCGAAGGCGAAGCCGAGGGTCTGGCCGAAGAGGGCGGCGATCACCGACACGGTGTCCTCGACGCCCGCAAGCTCACCGGCCGCGCGTACCAGCGTGACGGGCAGGACCAGCGCGGACAGTACGGCCATGGACAACAGTCCCGGCGCGTACACCCGCAGGACCCGCGGCACCATCGTGTCCAGTTCCCACCACGCCAGCAGCCTGGTGTCGCGCTGCTGCAAGGACCTGGCGAGCAGGGTGAGCCGACGCTCGGCACCGGTGGCAGCCCGGGGTCCCGAGTCCGCGAACGAGGCGGGCACGAAGGCTCCGATCAGGTGCTCCTCGACGGCGGCCACCGTGGCGAAGCGCTCCGTGCGGAGCAGCTCCGACGGATCGCCGGAGCCGTCGCCGTAGACCGCGCGGGCCAGCCCCACCATGAGGGGAGTGGTGAGCGCCCGCGCCGGCGGGGAGTGAGGCTGCTCGGCGAGCTGCCGCAATACCGGTGTCCACACGGTCGCCCGTGTCCCGTCCGGTGTCGGCAGGGGCCGGGCCGTGCGCTCCAGGTGGGCTCCGGCCTGGGCGAGGTCGAGGGGCAGCAACTCGACCACCTCGGCCGCGGTGAGCACGTCGCCCTCCGCCACCGCCGCAGCCCACGCATCGCCGCGGCTGGTGAGCAGCAGAGGCAGATCGACGTCGAGTTCGGCGTTGAGCCGTCGTACCGCCTCTCCGCAGGCGGAGCGTGCCAGTTCGTCGAAGCCGTCGAGGACCGGCAGGACGAGTCCCGCGTCCAGCAGGGCTCGAGCCAGGGTGCGCCGCTCGTCGGCCGCCGCAGCCAGCGGCGGATAGTCGGCGGCGAGCCTGGCGGCGAGCCACTCGCGCAGACCGGCCTGCCACGGGTCCCAGCCGGCCAGCGGGAAGATCACCGGGACCGGTCCGCCGCGGCGCCGCGCCGCCAGCCTGCCGAGAACGAACCGCAGGGCGAGCACGCTCTTCCCGGACCCCGGGCCGCCCAGCACCACCACCCGCCGCCCAGGCAGCGCCGCGAGCGATCCGGAGACATCCTCGACACCCTCGGGCCCGGCCTCGCGAGGCGCGGGCAGTGGGCGGGATCGCCGGATGTTCTCCGCATGATCGGCGAGCCGCCGGTCCGCAGGCGCCCACCCCACCTCGATCGGCACCGGGTCCTGGAGCCGTCGCAGCCGGGCCTCCGCCGCCCACTGGTCCCGTACGGCCTCGGCGAGCGCGTCGGCGGCCCTGCGCCGGTCCGCGTCGGCCGACCTCGGGGGCTGGTCGGCGTCGCCACGGAGGACGTCGGCCACGAGCGCCGCGACCGACAGCAGTGCTCCGATCACCGAGATCAGGACGCCCGCGACGGCGGCGTTCGACCACCAGAACTTCAGGACGGCCGCGAGCGCCGCGAGGGCGGCCCCGCTCACGGCGAAGCCCAGGCGCCGTCGCGCCCGCGCTCGGTGCCATCCGCCTCGCATATCCCCGCTCCCCGTACCTGATCCGGATGCCGTACCGCAGTGTCGGAAGCCTCGTTTCTAGCTGGCGAGGCACCGACGAACGGTCGGCTGGACACACGTATGAGGGAGCGCGCGGAGTCGTACGGGGGGCGGGTGGTGGTGTGATGCGGAGGCGGCGGCATGCGCCACAGGCATGGTCGATCAGCACATACGAGCAGACGCCAGGCCGATACGGGACCCCAGCGGGCGGAGTGCGACGAGACGTCGGCGCGGGGCACGCATCTGCACCCGGTCGTGCCGGAACGCCTGTGTCATCTCGCCCGCGGGCCTCCTGCTGTCCTGTCGCGCGTGGGCGTCCTGCGTGTCACCTGCCGTGAACGTCCGCCTCCGGCTCGACGGTCCTCTCCTCGGGCGGGAGCCGCACGGGGTAGGGCTCGCTGCGGCGAGGACACGGCTGAAGCCGTCGACCGCGAACGTGGCCGCCTGGTACGAGGCGATGTCCGGCGATCCGCCGACCTGCCCCCGACCGACGAGAACTGCACGATGATGCCCGCCCCCCTGTCGGCGCAGGCTGGGCCGCGCGGCCTTCGTGACGTTGTGGACACACCAGAAGTTCGTCTCGAACTGGGCACGGAAGTCGTTGTCGTCCGCCGTCTCGATGGCAGACACGTTCGCGTACCCCGCGTTCTTCACGAGCACGTCGATCCGCCCGAAGTGCGCGACCGTGGTCTCGACGGCCTCGCGGGCCGCATCCGCACCGGTAACGGCGAGGGCGAGGGGGGAGGACGCGGCCACCGAGCTGCAGACCGTCGACACCATCGCCGCGGCGACCAGCCTGGCGGGAGCCCTGTGGCAGATGGCCACACCCGGGCCCCGCCTGCGGGACCTCCACACGAGCGACCCCCGGCTCGGCCACGCCGTCGTCGAGGTGGAACCCCGGTTGAACCGTGTCCTCACAGTCTTCCTCACCGGGCTCGGCGTGGAGTCGCCCGCCACTGCCTGAGGCCGGCAAAGGCCGCCGAATGCGCCCACGGGCTCCGATGCGCCCACGGGCTCCGAACGGCATCTGTCACTCACCGCGGACAGTGCCCTCATCGGCTGCGAGGGTGGCGCCCGCCACGGGGCGGGCGCCACCGCCGACGACACTGGCTTGCTCTGCTGGACGGAAGGCGCGGCGCTAGGCTCGGCGGATGGGGCAAACCGGACAGTGCGGCGAAGGCGCGGGACCGTTCACGACCCGGCTCACCTGGACCCTGCCCGAGGGCGGTACTGCGGTCTGGGAGTCACGTCCCGCACGTAAGCGCGGAACGCTGAGCGTGCGCGCCGAAGGCGCCACCGAGGGGCGGCTGCGCAGTGCGGACACCGTGTCGCTGGTACGCCTGCGCAGGTTGAATGCCCTGGCGTCCGTCGCGTTCTGCGTCGGCGGACTCCTGTTCGCCCTCGGCGCGGGGGTCGCGCAGTTCGGGTCCGGCAGCCCTACGACGTGTGCCTCGATCTACTTCGCCGGGGGGCTGTTCTTCAACACCGGCGGCTACGCCTCCCTGCTCCAGGCGATCAACGCGCCGCACCGTGCCGACCACGGTGCCCTGACGACCTCCGCGTGGAAATGGTGGAGCTACGAGCCGCACCGGATCGACTGGCTGAGCACCTTCGTCCTGTTCGCCGGAACACTCGTCTTCGGCGTCAACCTTCTCGACTCCTTCCTGCACGGGCTCACCGTGCAGCAGACCAACCGGCTGATCTGGGCCCCGGACGTGATCGGATGCGCACTCTTCCTCATCTCCGGGCACCTCGCCTTCGGCGAGATCTGCCATGGATGGCCGTGGCCGTGGCCCTGTCTGCACGCGCGGAGCCTCGGCTGGTGGATCGTCGCGGTCAACCAGCTGGGTTCCTGGCTCTTCCTGGTCTCCGCCCTGGCCGCGTTCACCCGCCCGGCGACCGGCAGCCTGGTCAGCACCGGCATCGCCAACGGGGGAACCCTCGCCGGTGCACTGTGCTTCGCGGCAGGCGGAGTCCTCCAGTACTTCGAGCGGCCGGCCGGCACGGCCGTTGACCCGTGATCGTCATCTCCTCTGAGGTGCCGAGTGAGTGGGGCCTGCAACGGGGTGAAGCGGGACGGGCCGTGAAATGGCAGGCCGGGGGCCCGCGGAAGCGAGCACCCCGGACTGCCAGCCGGTGCGGCCGAGTATCCCCGAGCTGCCGGCTCCGGCCCGGGGAGAAGGAGTTCAGGAGCGCATGCGGCGGTCGGCGGGCGGTGAGGTTGCCGTCGGTACGGCCGGCGGATGGCGGTTCAGCAGCTCATGGCCCAGGTGTGGGAGCCACCTTGGTCGTTCGCACCTGCGTCGTAGCCGACTTCCTGGCCGGGGGCGAGGCAGATGGTGAGGCGTCCCGACAAGTCACGGCCCTCGTACACCTTGACGTGGTCCTTGACTCCCGGGCCGGAGATGCCGTGGTTCGCCCACGAGGAGTCGTGCTTGAACATGTCGCCCTCCCACCAGTGGTCGTCGCCGCTGTGCTCGATCTTCAGACCGGTGAGGTTGGCGTCGTTCCAGACACAGAAGTTGCCGGATCCGCACGGTACCGCCTGTGCCGTGGCCGAGGTGGCGAACAAGGCGCCGGCGGAGATCACCGTTGCGGCGAGAAGGGCGGCGAGGCGTTGCATGGTCGTGAGGCCCTGACGGGTCGGGCACGTGTCGGTCAGACGCTGCGTCGCGGCCTTGATGACATCGTCCGGGGTGCGGCGGTGTGGGGGAGCCTGGGACGCACAGCCCGACAGGGCGAGGGAGGCGACCAGAAGCAGGCTCCTGACGAGGAGTTGAGGGCCGGTCGGTGATCGGGCGACTCGTGGGGGAGGGGGCATCGGCGGATGAGGTGTGCTCTCTGTCCTGCTGCTTCCGTCGCGCGACCGCTGTCCCTTGCCGTCGAGCGGCAGAGTGAGGTTCTGAGCCGGTGCCGGGACGACACATGTCGGTGGCAGCCCTTATGGGTGGTCAATCAACTTGTGTGCCAATCCCACCACTTGGCGACTGGCCGTTGTGTGGGCCATTGGAGTGATCGGCAGTGGCGGCTCCGGCCCGACCATCTGCCGGACACAGGGCAGTCGGAGGTGCCGGTCGTTGTCGTCACCGGATGCCCATCGGTGCGGCTGGTGGGCGGAAGCCTGTCGGGGGCGTCCTTGTGCGGGTCGTTCGGCCTGCGCCGTGTCCCGCCGAAGACGGGCTGCGCCGCCCCTCGTGATGGGTGGGGCAGAGCCTCAGGCGCGAGCCAACTCGGCGTTCGCCCGCTCCGTGACCAGTGCCAACACGATGCCCGCGATCTCCAGGTCCTCGGTTGGAATGCCGGCGTAGAGCCGGGCGGAGATCTCGGCGGTCTCGGCGGTGGTGCTCTCGTACAGCTCCCGTCCGGCGTCCGTGAGTCGCATCCGGGATGCCTCCGCCGGGTCCTCTTCCATCAGTTCCGCGGCTGTCAGCTCCTCGATCACGTCACGCACGGCCGGCTCGTCGGTCTTCAGCGAGCCGCTGACGTCGGCGACGAGTTGGTCGCGGCCGATGGACTCGCCCGCGGCCACGACGGCCCGGAGCGTCACGCTCTGGTTGAACGTGGCGCCGTGGCGGGCCAGCACGCCCTCCAGCAGGGCGCGCCCGGCATAGTGCGCCAGGGCGATGACCCGGCCATTGACCGTGGGTGCGGTGGTGGTGGTCATGACTGCTCCTCGTCGTTTTGAGCGTGTGCGTCAAGGTCGTTCCGCGTGTGTGCATCAAGACGTGCGCCGAGCAGGGGCGCCGGCTTGCGGGTGAACTACTTCCGGGAGCCCCGCGGTGGCTGTGTCGGCTACCTCACCCGCTTCACATACAGTACATGGCTACTATGTACATGGCTACTATGTGCGAGCGGGCAGCCGGAACGAGATCGCGATCGGGCCGAGATACCTCGTTCGGCGGTCAGGCCGCGCGGCGTTCACAGGGTGAGCCCGCCGGACCCACCAGGGTTCGGCAGGTCCGTCGGCTTTCGTGGCTCGAGCGGGTCCGTTGGTTCTCGAGTGTTCGTCGCGTCCGAGACGTTGACTGGTTCTGATGTGTGCGGCTCCTTCGTCGGGACCCGACGAACACGGCGCCCATGAGGCGAACGGCCCTGCTGGTGCGCAATGACTTCCATGTGCTGGGAGGTAGTCGCGTCGAGACCGTCCCGTAGTTCATCGAGCGGTCCGGCGTCGCCAAAGGTCTCGTCCATCGTCAGGTAGGAGGATTCAAGGCGAGCGTTGCCTGATGCCTCGCGGGCCCGTTCGACGAGGTCCCGTTGGAGGGACCAGCCGGCGTTGTCCACTTGGTCCGCCAGCTGCGCCTGACGGACCACTTCGGGCAGGGTGCCGCGGCCGGCACGGTCTCGGGAGGGGTACAGCAGGGCGAGGGTGTCGGCGATGTCACGGAGGAAGACGGCTTCCAGCAGGGAAGGCTGGTCCAGACCGAAACCGCGAACCGCTTGATAGTGGTGGTGGAGGGTGACCTTGATGTCGTCGACCGTGGTTTCGTCATCAGCGGCCGCGAAGAGAGCGCACGAAGTGAGCAGTTCACGGCACAACCGGGCATTCAGCCAGGGCTGGCAGGCCTGCAGCGTCCGGATGGCGTAGCGCTGCTCGTGGCGAAGGAGGATGCGCTCCGGTTCGAGTTCTCCGAGCGCCAAGCCATGGTGGAGCAGCAGGCCCGACAGCGCGCGGACCAGTGCCTCGGCCACAGGAAGTCTCTCGCCGGCCGAGAGGGCAAGCAACTCTTCGGGAGGGTCGCCGCCCGGGTCGTGTTCGTCGAGCCGAATATCCAGCCAGTTCTTCAGGGCCCTTTGGAGGACATCGGTCGCCTGTGCCGGAGCGATCCTGGCGCTCGGCGTGCAAAGACTCCTCCATGTGCCCTGGGGCATGTCGGCGTGCCCCGCCGCCAGGTCGGTGCGCGCGAGGCCGAGAAGCCGGACAGGCGCCGACTGGGTCGGTGCATGGGTGACCAGCCGCCGTAACTCGTCCCATTGCCCGGGACGGGTCTCGACCTCATCGACCACCAGCAGGGTCGAATGCTGTAGCTCGGAAAGGATTTCCCTCAAACGGGTTTCGTGTGCTGTGCGCGTGACAAACCCCGAGTGCCATCTCCAGGTCCGTGCCTGCTTCACCAGTTCATGGGCGATGCGGGTCTTGCCCGACTGGGCCACCCCGTGAAGCAGCATCACCTTCTCCTGCGGCGGGGCCGATGCGCACCACTGCTCGAGCTTGCGGAGCGTGACCTCGGCTTCGCCCTGCAGAGGGAAGACCCCGTACTTGGCTTCCAGCAGCGCCGCAGGTGTGGAAGGCGGCGCCGACGGCAGCGTCAGGACCTCACTCAGCAGTACCGGTTCCGCTTCCCGGGGGAGTTGCTCCCCGGCGAACACGCCGTCGAGACAGGGGTACTTCAGCATGCGCTCGGCCGGCATTACGACCAAGGTGCCGTCGGTGTAAGCCTGTATCAGGGTGCCCACGAGGAGTCCGCCGTCGATGCTGTGCATCGCTGTGCCGGACAGGCCCGCCGCCCGGCCGGGTCCGACGCCGAAGCGGGCCGCGCCGTCGGTCCGCTCCAGCACCCACGCGCCCTGCCAGAGCTTGCGGGCCGTGTCGATGACTCCGGTGACAGTGCGCGGGGTCGTGGTGCGCCGATGCCGCTCGTAGGCCGGGAAGCCGACACCTTCGAGATCGTGCCAGCCCTTGGTCGCGTACGTGCCCCAGCGCACCGGACCGGCAGGGCCAAGTCTCGTGCTGTCCTCCTCGGTCAGCTGCAGGATTGCGGCGTCCGGGCCCGGCTCGCCCCGGCCGGGGTGACCCTTCTGCCGATTCGCCGGCGCGCAGCATTCTCTGGAATTCCACACCACGGCGGTCTCGTAGGTCTCGCCGGGCCGGTCCTGGAAGACCACCGAGGCCTTTCCCGCGCGGCCGTCGAGGTCCAGAGCATGGGCCACGGTCAGAAGCAGACGGTTGCTGATGCGGTATCCGGAGGCCTGCTTCGTCGTGTCCGGCCGGCTTCGCGTCTCGACTGCCACCACCCGGGCAGAAACCGTCACGGGGCGCCTTCCGGGTAGTCTTCACCGGTTTGCGGGGCCTTGAAGGCCGGGTCTCCGGCGATGGGGTCCGGGCCGAGGGAGCCGGTGTCCGTCGAGTCGCAGATGGGCACCGATCCGGCGGCCTTGAGAGTGACCTTCATCCGTTGGGTCCGGGTCCTGGCCCGCTCGTGGCGGGCGTCCGCAGAGACGACCCAGGCTTTCACCCCACCCCCGGCTGCTCCCGAACGGCGCAGCTCCACAGCCAACTCGAGTTCCACGGACTCGACAGTGAACCGCAGAAGATGGCCCTCACCCTGTGCGGCTGCCCGCTCCAGACCGAGCCGTACTGCCTCGATGGCGTCCCCGAGCTCGGCGCCGTCGTTACTCTGCGGCATTCGCTTCACCCCCCGAGACCAATCACTGTGCCTCGCAGCAGCCGCCCTGGGAAGACCGCAGGCCTGGCGCAGGCGTGGTGGTGTTGTTCGATCGTCTGACGCCTGCTCCCCGGCCGGCGGTCGGCGACGTACTTCGCGATGCCTTCTGCCGAGCACGAGAGGGCCGGAATTGGTTTCGTCGGCCGGCAGTCGGTGGTACCGATCGGCCGTTGCTGTCGGTGACCTGGGCTGCTGTGAGGCGAGCGGTCACGCCGGGTGCGTTGAGAGGTGGGTGCCGATGACGTCGGATACGGAGGAGCCGCGCGGCGCGGTCCTGGTGGTCGGTGCCACGGGCCGGCAAGGGGGAGCGGTGGCGCGCCATCTACTGGCGGCGGGCAGGCAGGTGCGGGCGCTTACCCGCAATCCCGTCAAGCCTGCGGCCCGCGCTCTGGCGGACCAGGGTGCGCAGGTGGTCGCCGGGGATCTGGGGGACGCGGATTCGCTGCGCGATGCCTTGGCGGATGCCCAGGCGGTGTTCTGCGTGACGCAGTTCTTCGAGGCGGGTTACGAGGGCGAGGTGGCACAGGGCCGCCTCATGGTGGACCTTGCGGCGCATGCGGGGGTCGGGCATTTCGTGTTCAGCTCGGTGGGCAGCGCCGACAAGAACACCGGGATTCCGCATTTCGACAGCAAGTACGAGATCGAACGGTACCTCGCCCGGAGTTCGTTGCCCTTCACCGTGCTGCGGCCGGTGTTCCTGATGGAGAACTGGGAGGGCCGTCGGCAAGAGATCATGGACGGCTTTCTGGAGACACCGCTGTCACCTGATCGACCGGTGCAGCAGGTCGGCGTCGACGACATCGGTGCCTTCGCCCTGCTGGCCCTGAGCCGACCCGACGAGTGGAAGGGACGATCGGTGGATCTGGCCGGGGACGAGCTGTCGACAGCACAGTCCGCCGACGTCTTCGCCCGGGTCCTGCAGCGGCCGGTGGAGGTGCGACGGGTCTCCTGGGACGACTTCCGCGATCGGCAGGGCGAGGAGATGTACGTGATGAACCGCTGGTTCGAGACCACCGGCTACGCAGCCGACCCGGGCCGGCTGCGTGAGCTGCGTCCCGGGATGCTGTCGCTGGAGGACTACCTGCGCGGGCACGGCTGGGGTCTGGACTGACACCGCCGGCACCACCGGCCGGCCCGTGACGTGTCTCAAGCGTGCCCGTGGAGATGGTCCGCCAATTCCTCGTTGCCGGGAGGCGGGGGCAGGGAGCGGGAGCGGCCGGGACGCAGCCCGTCGAGGAAGACGCCGAGGTGGCGTGCCGTGAGTGCGGCGGCCTGTGGCGGCGGGAGGTGGGGCAGGGGGCGGCACAGCAGCGCGGCGGTGGTGATCAGGTCCACCGCGGTCACGTCCGCACGGATCACGTTGCCCCGGCGCCCCTGAGCCAGGACCTCCTCCAGGGTGGCGGAGATCTCCCGCTGCAGCTCGCGGGCCTGCGGGGCGTCGGTCTGGGGTCCGCCGATCAGAGGCAGGGCCAGCGAGTCGCGGTTGTCGATCACGCTCTGCAGGAACGCCTCGACGGCCGCGGACGGATCCGTCTGCGCGGACGTCGCGGCCGCACGTGCGGCTGCGAGCACGAGGTCGAACCCCTCGATGACGACCTGGGCGATCAGCGCATCACGGCTGGGAAAGCGCCGGTAGAGAGTGGCGATGTTCACGCCCGCGCGACGCGCGATCTCTTCCAGCGGAACGGCGGTTCCCGCCTCCAGGAAGGCGCTGCGGGCGGCAGTCAGGATCTGGGCGCGGTTACGCGCTGCGTCGGTACGCAACCGCGCCGTTGGGCGCCCTTCGGCCGGGCTGGCGGTCACCGGGGTCACCTCTGATGTCGTCGTGGTCTGCCCGTCGAGAGTACGACACCCAGGAAGTGAAGGATTCCCTGCGGTTAGTGTTAGCCTCGGCATGCGGGCACCGCGCCGCGACGACAGGGAGCGCCCGAAACGCTTGCTGTGGGCGCACACCTGCACCGGCTGCTGTGCGGCGCACACCTGCACCGGCGCACCCGCACGCCCGGCAAGGGCTCAACCAGCGGCGAGAGGAACACATCCGATGACAGCAGTGGACCGTTCGCGATTCACGGGCAAGGTCGCCGTCGTCACCGGCGGCAGCAGAGGCATCGGCGCGGCGGTCGCCACCCGGCTGGCCGGGGAGGGGGCCGCCGTCGTCATCGGCTACCGGGGCAACGAGCAGGCGGCGCAGGACCTGGTCGCCACGCTCCGCGCCGACGGCGCCCGTGCCCTCGCGCTCCGCGCCGACGTCGCCGACCCCGACCAGACCAAGCTCCTCATCGATCAGGCCGTAGAGGAGTTCGGGCGGCTCGATGTCCTCGCATCGTGCGCGGGCATCGAGCACTTCGACGCCCTGGAGAACATCACCCCGGCCGACTTCGACCACGTCTTCGCCGTCAACACCCGCGGCCAGCTGTTCGCCGCCCAGCATGCCGCCGCCCACATGGCCGTCGGCGGCAGGATCGTGCTCACCTCCTCCGTCAGCGCCTCGCGCGCGGTCTTCGGCCACACCCTGTACGCGGCATCCAAGGCAGCCGTGGAAGCGATGGTCCTCAACCTGTCCGCCGAACTCGGCCGGCGCGGCATCACCATCAACGCCATCGCCCCTGGTGGCACCGCCACCGACATGGCAGCCGAACACGGCCCCAGCTACCAGCACCCCAAGCTCCGGGGCGCCATGCCCCTGCCGCAGTGGGTCGAGGTCCACGGCGCGCTCGGCCGCCTCGCGCAGCCGGAGGAGGTGGCCGCCGGATACGCCTTCCTCGCCTCCGACGCCGCCGCCTATCTCACCGGCCGCACCCTCCCCCTGGACGGCGGCTTCTTCTGACCTCCCTGCACCTGCCCATGCCCTGCTGCGAGACCGGCTCCCGCCCCTGCGCGTCCCGGTCCCCGCGGCCCCGCAGTCGACAAGAAGGCACCATGCCCTCCCCGAATCTCCCTACAGCCGTCGAGACCAGCCGTCCCCGCCACCGGGCGGAACACGCCGACCGGCATCCTCACCAGCTGGCCGACACCGAACACGGCATACCCGCCCCGGTCCTGGACGCCGGTGCCCCGACCCGCAAAGCGATCACCGTTCCCGTGATCACCTCGTTGCTCGTGGGCGCCGCGTTCATCGCTGTCTTCCTCGCGGCCTTCCACGCCCCCGCCTCCCACCGGCTGCCGCTGGGCATAGCCGCCTCCGACGCGGCAGCAGCCCGAGTCGAACTGGCGGTCAACGACCTCGACGGCCAGGCCATGAGCTTCCACCGCTACCCGGATCCCGCAGCCGCCCGCGCCGCCGTCCGGCGTGATGAGGTCCCCGCCGCACTGGTCGCCGATGCACACCGGAGCCTGAAGCTCATGGTGGCCGGCGCCCAGGGGCCCTCCGCGACCGGCTCGCTCCAGGCCACCCTGACCGCAGCGCTCGGCCGTCCGGTCCCCGTCACCGACGTGGTGCCTCTGGACTCACGCGATTCCCGTGGGCTGTCGATCTTCTACTCGTGCTTCGGGGTCGTCCTGGCCGGCTACCTGTTCGCCGTGTCCTCGTACCAGATCGCCCCCCGTATGGCCCTCATCGCGCGCGTGGCCAGCATGGCCGCCTTCTCCGTCGCCTCCGGCCTGATCGTCGCCGCCATCGCCTGTCTTGCCCTGGGAGCGATCCCGGCCTCCTTCGCCACCACCGCGGCCGTCACCGCCCTGCTCGCCTTCGCCCTGGCCGCCTCCGCCAGCCTGATCATGCGCGCGTGCGGACCCGCCGGAATCCCGCTGGCCTCCATCGCGCTGCTCATCCTCGGCAATGCGTCCAGCGGCGGCATCCTGCCCCCGCAGTACCTGCCCGCATGGCTGGAGCCCCTCGCCTACGCCATGCCCCCGGGCATCGCCGTCCGTGCCCTGCGCGACGCGGCCTACTTCCACTCGGCGCACCTTTCGGCCGGGCTCGCCCTGCTCGCCGGCTGGAGCGCCGTCAGCCTCACCGTCCACTACACACTGGACCGCGCATCCCGGCACCGCGCCAAGGCCGGGACGACGACGGCTTGGGCAACCTGATCGCCCCGGCCGCACTCCGCACACTCGAGGACCGAGAGTCTCTGCCGGCTCACACCGCCACCACCCGCAGGAGTCCGCGATGCCCGCCGCCGACCCGCTCGTACCCCGTCCCGGGTCCGACGACCCGCACGCCCTGCGCGAGCGGATCCACGAAACGCTCCGGACGGAAATCGTCGACGGCGCCCAGCCTCCCGGCCGGCTGACGGACGAGCACCGCACGGCCGAGCGGCTCCAGGCACCGCACGCACCGGTCCGTGAAGCCGTGCTCACCCTCGCCTCCCGTCGCCTGCTCCACTAGACAGGCACCACCACCGCCCAAGTGACCGCCGTCGACACCCGAACATCCCGCCACACCGCGACCGTCCTCCACGGCCTGTACCGCACGGCCGTCCGCAGCACCCCCTGGCATCGCCCCACGAGACGCTCGCCGCCCTGCGCAACTGCGCCACCCGGCACAGCCTCGCCGCCGAGCGGCACGACGCCGGCGAAGCCATGCGCATCGAGCGCGCCCGGTGGGACGTCTTCGTTCACGCCGCCGCCAACCCACCGCTGTACGACGCCGTCAGGCACCTCACACCGGTCTGGCTGCGAGCACGCACCCTCCACACCGGCCTGAGCACCGCAGAGACTGCAACCTACGACGGACTGCTGACCGCCTGCAGCACCGGCAGGCAGCAGGACGCACCCCAGCACCTCGACCAGTACCGGGACCGGCTGCTTCACTGCCCCACTTGAGCCGCGGCGCCCGACACGCGGCCGCATCCAGACGCCCGACCGCCGCCCGGCCACGGCAGGACCGGCCGGTCCGGCTAGGCGGTCGAGGCGTCGTGAAGGTGGTACAGGGGTGACGTGCGGGCTCCGCGCAGACGCTTGGCGTTGATGGCCTTCATGCCGACGTGCAGGGCGGTGGTGTGGTTGCGGTAGGCGTCCTCGATCGGCAGGTAGTAGGTCAGGTTGAAGTAGGCGAAGGGGGCCGCGCGGTCGGCGTCGATGCCGACCGCGCGCAGCCAGGTGGTGGGCCCGTAGTGGTAGTGGAGGGCGAAGCCCGTCATGGAGCCGTCGTGGTAGGTGCCGATGACCCGGGCATGTCGGCCCATGGCTTCGGCTTGGCGGTGCAGCACCTTGACCATGACGTCTTCGGTGTCGTCGGCGCGGCCGTGGGAGGTCTGGAGGAGTGAGAGGAGGCGGCCCGCCTCGGCGTAACAGTCGGCCAGCGGAAGGGTTCTGACCGTGTGGCCGGCGTCGTTGAAGGCGGCACGTTCACGGCGGATGACGACGCGTCGCTTGGACGACAGGCCGGCGAGGTAGTCGTTGAAGCCATGTCCGGTCAGGGGGATGGTGGCGTCGTCCTCGACGACATCGGGCCGGCACGGGTAGAGGGGGCCGAGCTGGTCGGCGGCGGCCCGGGTGAGGTAGGGCCACCAGTGGTGGGTGCCGTGGTCGCGCGCGAAGGAGCGGATGGCGTCGCGGAGTTCCTCCAGGACCATGCGGCGGCCGGGCTGTGAGAGATCGGGCTCGGTCAGCGGCATGTTGTGGTAGCCCCGGCGGCTGCCGGCGATGACGTCGGGGGCGGGGTCGGTGCCGGGCCTGTAGTTGGCGTTGGGTTCGTCGTGGACGAGGTAGAGGGGGGCGGCGGCCAGGAGGGTTCCCGAGGTGTCGCGGACCAGGGCGTACGCGGGGTGTGCGGTGGGGTCGTCCTCCTCGCCGGCGAGCCATCGGTGGGACGCGTAGAGGTTGCCGGTGCGGTGGGCGAGACGTTCCCACTCGGCCGGTTCGACGTCATGGATGCTGTGGACGATCTCGGTGTTCAACGGCGTGGGTTCCTTCTGCGGTGCCGGTTGGGGGATTTGAGGGCGGGGACCGCCGCGAGGGCGAGGAGGCAGGCGGCGGCCTGGGCCAGCCAGGGCAGTAGCTGCCCGTGGGCGAGCAGGGTGGTGAACAGGGCCGGGGCGGCGATGAATCCGGCGGAGAAGGAGAGCTGGAACAGGCTCTGCCGGGAGCCCTTCGCGGCCTGCGGGGTGAGAGTGACGGACAGTTCGTTGACGGCCGGGGAGATGAACACCTCGGCCAGGGAGAACACGACGATGCCCGCCATGAGCGCGGGCCACGCCGTGAAGCCCAGCAGGGGCAGCGCGGGGAGCGCGAACAGCGCCATGGCCGCGATCAGCAGCGTGTATCCGAGCGCGACGGCGGCGCGGGGACGTCGGGGGGCGAGGCGGGCGTTGAGCGGTGCGCCGAGGGCGGACACGAAGGCGGTGTTGACGATGAGGAGGATGCCGGCGGCGTAGGCCGGGAGATGCAGGCTGCGGGTGGTGTAGAGGGCGACGAGGACCGACAGCATGGCCTGTGCGAGGACGTAGGGGACGGTGCAGGCCACCAGGAGGAGGTAGCGGCGGTTGTGGTCGGCGCGGGTCACGTTCCCGGGTGTCGCCTCGACGGCGGGTGGGGGTGGAGTGGTGGTCAGCCCGGCGTAGCAGACGGCGGCCAGCAGGTAGAGCGGAGCCGCGAGTGCGACGAGCCAGGTCAGGGCGCGCGTCCCGAAGGCTGCGAGGAGAGCTGATGCCAGGGCGGCGCCGGCGCCGATCCCGGCGTTGCGGAGCGAGGACATGAAGGCGAACCAGGCCCTGCGCTGCTCAGGCGGTGTGGTGTGGGTGATGAGCGTGCGCTGGGCGGTGTAGAAGGCGTTGATGCCGGACTGCACGAGGAGGTAGCACAGGGCGACCTGCCAGGCGGTTCGGGCGGTCAGGAACGTGAGGAAGCCGGCAGCGGAGAGGATGTTCGCGCTCGTGGTGAGGTACTTGGGGCTGCGCCGGTCCATGACGTATCCGGCCAGGAAGGTGACCGGCAGTGCGGCGAACTGGCCGAGGGTGACGGCCGTGCCGACGGTGGCCATGGGCAGGTGCTGGACAGTGGTGAAGTACAGCAGCCCCAGCGGCAGGAGCATGCCGTTGCCGACGGAGTCGATGAGGTTTCCGGCAACGAGCCGCCGGTGCCCGGCGAGGGCGGGAAGCCCCAGCCTGCTGCGCCGGGCCGGTGCGATGGTGGCCGTCACGGGGTGAGGAGGGCGCGGATCTTGTCCACGGTGTCCGGGTTCGGGTATCCGGTTGTCTCGTGGAGGTTCTTGACCGTCTGGACGGTGTCCTCCTCACTGCCTTCTTCGGCGGTGAACACGGTGATGTGGCCGTGGTCGTGGCCGTCGATGACGAGCGCGTGACAGGTGACCAGGTCGAGAGCGCCGGCGAACTCGTTGCGGACCGCGTCCGGGATGCCCTGCGGGGTGAGGAACTCGATCGCCCACCGGCGCCCCGGCCCCGCATCCGGCTCGGCGTCCGGGGCGCCCAGAGCCATGCGGGCGAGGGTGCGGAAGGTGTTGGTGCGGGAGGCGGCGCAGGTCAGGGTGGTGGCACCGCCGATGCGCGGATTGAACTCCAGGATCTTGTAGCTGCCGTCGGCGTAGATCATGTCGACGTTGACGGAGCCGGTGACCTCCAAGGCGGTGCAGACGGCCGTGAGCCGGTCGGCGACGGGCCGGAACTCGGCGTCCTCGCGGGGGCGCGGGCCGCACCAGCGCAGGTCGGCGAAGGTGAACACCGGCGTCGCGTCGGCGCGCCCGGTCCATACGAGCGGGCCGACACGGTAGGCGCCGGGCGCGCCGACGATGTCGACCGAGCACAGGTCGCCGGTGACGGCCTGTTCGATCACGGCGGAGACGGGCGGCGGGTCGGCGAGGTAGGCGTCGAGGTCGCCCGGGCCGGTAAGGGCGCGGATGCCCATGCTGGTGGAGTCCCAGATCGGCTTGGACAGCAGCGGGTAGCCGGTCCTGGCGGCCTGGAGGCGCAGGGCGTCGGCGTATCCGGGGACGGGCAGGCCGCGTCCGGCGAGGAGGTCGGAGTCCGCGCGGAAGCCCGCGGGCACCTCCAGTCCGTGCCGGAGGAGGAGCTGCTTGGTCTCCCACTTGTCGGTCAGCAGCAGCGTGGCGGCCAGCGGCGTCATGATCGTGGGGATGCCGGCCCCTTCGAGAATCTGCTGGACGGCGGCATCGCGTACGGCGTTCTCGCAGGGGAGGCTGATCGACACCGCGGCGTCGGCGCCCCATGCGGTGACCTGGTCGGCCAGGGCGCGGGGGGTGATGTCCGCGGCGATGCGGATGCGTTCGCCGGGGAAGTCGGCGTCGGTGGCGTCGCCGTGTGTGTGGAAGAGGCCGCAGGCGATGCTCTCGGCGGTGAGTTCGGTGACGGCTTGCTGGATGTAGGGGTCGGCGCGCTGGATGTCCACGGAGCGCAGGAACGCGATCTTCTTCACGGGGGCTCAGCTCACTTTCACGACGGTGCGGGCGGCGGCCTGCTCGGCGAGTCGGGCCGCTTCGGAGGAATTGGCGGCGGTGGCGATGATGTGGGCGAGGCGGGCGGAGGAGTCGGCGGGGTCGTTCACGTACTGGCCCGGGGCGAGGTGGAGTTCGTGCCGGGTACCGGGCATCGGGGGGATGCGGATGTCGTGGAGGGTTCCGGCGTGGGGGGCGAGGACGAAGCGGATCGCTGCGGCCTGCTGCCGGGTGGGGGCGGTGTCGGGGATCTGCCCGGCGATCGCCCGGAGGTAGGCGGCGGCCTCGCTGATGCCGGTGGCTGCTTCGACCAGTTCGCAGATGTTCCCGCCGGGCAGGCGGGCTCCGGTCTCGATGACCACGGGATCGACGGCGCGCGGGGTGAGCTTGAGTTCGGTGTGGGCGATGCCGTTGCGGATGCCGACGGCGAGGGCCGCTCGGGCGGCGGTGTGCTGGATACGGCGGACCAGGCTCGGCGGGATGCCGGCCGGGCAGGTGTGTCCGGTCTCGATGCGGTAGCGGCCGGGGGTGGTGTCCTTGCGCACCACCGGCAGGGGGTAGGGGACGCCGCCGACCACGATCGTGTCGGCGGAGTACTCGTCGCCGGGCACGTACTCCTGGATCAGGACGCGCCGGTCCAGGGGCAGGCCGTGCGGGAGTGCCCGTGCGAACTGCTGGGCGGCCTGGACGGCGTCGGTGAGCTGGTCGGGGCCGTCGACCACGCGCACGCCCCAGGAGCCGCCCTGCTCGGCGGGCTTGACGACCAGAGGCCAGCCCAGGCCGTGTGAGGCGGCCACGTGGTGCGCGTGCTCGGCATCCCGGGCGAGGGCCCAGCGGGGTGCGGGGACGTCGGCGGCGTGGAACGCCTCCGCCATGACGATCTTGTTGCGGGGGGCCTGCGCCACGAGGGGGTCGTTGCCCGGCAGGTTCAGCATCGCGGCGAGCGGAGCGGCGAGGTGGCTGAGCAGCTCCCAGCAGACGCCGACGGCGGTGACGGGGCGGCTCAGGCAGAAGGCCTTCATGTCCGCCAGGGCGCGCCCGGTGTCGGCGAGATCGGTGAAGCAGACGTCGGCGAGCGCGCCGGTCAGCCAGGCCGGATAGGTGTCGTAGATGTCCTTGTGGGTGGCCGCGTACAGGCTGATGCCCAACTGGTGGGCGGCTTCGACGACGAAGCGTCCGGCGTTGCCCATCGGCTCGATGACGAGTACTCCGGCGGGCGTGTTCCCCCTGTAGGTGTCCATTGGATCACTACAGCCGGGGCGGCATTGTACCGTCCACCGGCGTGTCGTCCGAAATCAACACGCCCGCGATGCGCGGAAGTTGGAGCAAGAACCGAAGGGAGCGGCTCGCGGAGCAGCCGACTTGGTGGACCTTGCCCATGGCTTCAACAAAACGTTGCGTGCTCGAATCTCGGGTGCAAGGTCACTGAACGAACAGCCCGAACGGGGGAGTTCACCGTGAACAGCCTGCGCACCCAGCTCGCCGAGTACATCGACCAGGGCGTGATACCGCCCTACCAGTACTCCTATCCGCCCCGCTCCACGTACCGGCCGCTGGACGGCGACGCCTTCGGCATCCGCGAGGTCTGGGACCGCGACCTGCTCAACCACAGGACCCCGGCCCTGAACCTGTACCTGCACGTGCCGTTCTGCAAGTACAAGTGCGGCTTCTGCAACCTGTACACGATCATCTCGACCGATCAGGACGTCTACGACGCGTACACCGACGCCCTGTGTACCCAGATCCGGGACCATGCGGACATCATCCGCGCCCGCCGTCTGCGCACCATCTACATCGGCGGCGGCACTCCGGCGCTGCTGTCGACGCGGCACTTCGAGCAGATCTTCGACACGATCACGGAGGTCTACCCGAACTGGCGCTCCACCACGGAAGAGGTCGCGGTGGAGGCCACCCCGGACTCGATCGTCGCCGATCCGGACGGGTTCGGGCGCCTGCTGCAGATGGGCCTGACCCGGGCGAACATCGGCATCCAGTCCCTGGTGCCCAAGGAGATCCGGGAAGCCGGACGCGGCCAGGCCGGCGAGGACGTCATCCGCGAGGCCGTGCGGATCGTCCAGGAACTGGGCCTGCCGGACCTGTCCACCGACCTCATCATGGGCTTCGCCGGACAGACCCCCGAGACCTGGCGGCACTCGGTCGAAGAGCTGGCCGAGCTGGGCCCCACCACCATCTCCACGTACTTCCTCACCGTCCGCCCCGACGCCTGGTTCTCCAGGACCGGCGCCTACCAGTACATGTGGCAGCCCGAGCTGTACGAGCGCTACGACTACGCCCGCAAGGTGTTCACCGACCACGGCTATGTGCAGGAAGGCTCCGTCCGCTACAAGAAGCCCGGACGTGGCGGATACGTGCAGAAGGTCCTCACCTTCCAGGGCGTTCCCCTGCTCGGCCTCGGTGTCGGAGCCCGCTCCTACACCAGCGTGCTCGACTACATGACCGGGTCGGTCAAGCCGTCGGCGGCCGAGGTCGCCGACTACATCCACAAGGCCAGGAACCACGAACTCCGGCCCACCACCGGCTTCGTGCTCTCCGACGAGGAACTGGTCCGCAAACGCCTCGTCCTGGACGCCTTCGATCTCAATCTGGGCGAACTCGAACACCACGGCCTCGACAAGATCCGCGGCGAGGTCGAAGCCGTCCTCGACGCGGCCGAACACAACGGGCTCATCCACCGGTTCGGCAACCGCGTCCAGCTCACCCCGACGGGCTTCAAGTACCGGGACATCCTGTCCTGGATGTTCTACTCCGAGGACGTCAAGGGCCTCGACAGCGAGTACTACGAGGGCCTGCACGCCGCGAACCAGCGCGCGAAGAAGAACATGGGCGCCGTCCCGGTCCGCATCACCGGCATCGACCTCAAGGACACCGCGTGAGCGATCTGTACGCCGCCGCCGGCGGCGGAGGCGACCCGCTCGGCACCTGCATCGCCGCCTCCGTCATCAGCCCCGGCGCCCGGTCCACGATCGCCACCTACGCCTGGGAACGCCCCGAAGTCGACCCCACCCCGGGGCCGCTCGGCTTCCGCGACTTCACCCGCCTCGCCACCAGCGCGGTCGGCGTGTTCGTCGACGAGGCGACCGGCGTGCTGCCCCCGGCCGGATCCACGCTGCCCGGGCTCGCTGCCGAACTGCCCGCACGGCTGCTGCTCCTGGACCCGTGGCAGGGCGTGAGCGCACTGGCCGATCAGTTCCGCCAGGCGCTGGCCCGCGGGTTCGAGCACGTACGGATCGTCGACATCGGCGGGGACATCCTCACGCACGGCCGTGAGGCCACCCTGTGCTCGCCCCTGGTCGACGCACTGACCCTGGCCGCCTGCCATCTCGCCGGCGCGCCGGGCACCGTGTACGTCGCGGGCCCCGGTGCCGACGGGGAGATCCCCCAGGACGTACTCCTTGAGCGGCTTCCCGGCCCCCGGCTCACGGTGTCGGCCGACGACGCGGACACGGCGGCCGGTGCCCTTGCGTGGCATCCGTCGGAGGCCTCCGCGCTGTTCGCGGCCGCCGTGCACGGCGTACGGGGCACGGTCCGCACCGTCGGCCGGCAGCTCGACCTCACCGAGGAGTCCGCGCGGATCCATCACCTGCCCCTGGCCGACGCGATCGCCCACAATCCCGTCGCGCAGGCCCTGGTCGAGACCCGGCCGGGCACCCTGGCCGAGGCGGCCGACCTGTCCGAGAAGATCACCGGCATCCATGAGATCAACCGCGAGCACCGTCCGGAGGGTATTCCTGCACCCCCGAAACCCAAGGCCCTCCCCGCCGACGCCGCACAGGCCCTCGCCGTGATCCGGGAGGCCGCCGGCGGTGCCCGGCACTGCACACTCCGGTTCGCCGCACACCAATGCGGCCTGGCCTGGAGGCAGATCCCCGCCCTGCGGTCCCTGCTCCACGCCCGGGGCCCGCTGCTCGACCTGCACGACAGGACCTGAACACCGCTGTGGGTGCCGTCAGAGCCTGACGGCACCCACACCTTCCTGCCGTGCGCTACGCCCCGGGACGGAGTCCATCGTCACGTTCACCAGCAGGCCGGAGAGCGTCCGTACGGCGTCCCCGACCCGGCGCCGACGCACCCGGGTTCGCCCCCCCGCGTTGGTGTTGTGGAGTGGGGACTGGTAGGCATGGGACGTGCGATTTGAGAGTGTTCCCATGCCCGCGGGGATTGAGGCGCGGCCTCGGGATGTTCGTGGGTACCCCGTCCCGGCCATCACCCCGTGGGAGGGGGACGAGCCGCAGTTCGCGCTCACGGACTACGAGCGCAGCGCCGAGTGCGCGCGGAAGCGGCTGTGTTCCGTGTGCAACCGGCTCATGCCGCAGGGGCCGGTGTGGCGCGTGGTCGGGTCTGGGGAGAGTGCGGCGATCGGGGACGCGTTCGCTGCCGGACGGCCCTACCGCAATCTCGCGCCGACACTGGAGGGCCCGGGACACCGTGCGTGCATGCTGTACGCCGCGATGGTGTGCCCGTATCTCGCCCGGCCCAACGCGCGACGCGGACTGTCGGCTGCCCAGCCGGACGAGTTCACCTCGCACGTGGTGCGGGGCACCGCCCGCGGCGCGATGGGCGCTGTGGTGGGGTTCGCGGAGTACGAGTACGCCGTCACCAGCAGCCAGGTGCTGTTCCGCTTCCTCGACGTCGTCGAGTTCCTGCCGCACGACACGGCCGACGCGCACCTGGACGAACTGCGGGCCGAGCTCGCCCGGATGACGGAGTGACAGCGCACTCCGCCGCTCGGACTGGCCCGGCCCGTTCCGGCGCCCGCCGTCAGGGACGGTAGGCCGCCAGACCCACCGTCTTCGTGACCTTCGTCGGGTGGCCCGTGCCGTTGGACGGCAGGGTCACCGTGCCGGAGGGGGTGCGCGCCGCGAGCGTCTTGCCGTCGGGGGACCAGGCCGGCTCGGTGTAGTCGGTGGTGGCGTGCGGGGTGAGGTCCCTCACCTTGTTGTGGGTGAAGTCCTCGACGAAGAGGTGGTCGTGGCCGGCGACCGAGCGGACGAACACGACCTCTTCCTCGTTGGGCGACAGCGCCGGCTGGGAGCCCTTGGTCAGCTTGCCACCCTGCTGGCGCGTGTAGTCGTCGCGGATGTAGACGTCACCGGTGTTGACGTTGGCGTAGACCGCGGTGCCGTAGTGCCCGGCCGCGTTCGGCCACACGTTGCCGGTCTGCGGCAGCGGCGGGACGTCCGGGCCGGGCTCGCCGTACAGGGACAGCGTCTTGGGCGTGCCGTGCACGGCCTTGGCGGAGATGTACTTCAGCCGGGACACACCGCCCGCGCGGGCCGCGAAGATGAGGTTGTCCTTGGCGGGGAGGCCGACCTGCGAGTCCTTCGCGGTCACCTGCCAGGTGGGGTGGGACCAGTTCTGGCCACCGGGGTTCTTCGCGACGACGACGCGCCCGCTGCCGTCGGGGTTGGCGACGTCCAGGTTCCCCGAGCCGTCGATGAAGGCGGCCTTGGCACCGTTCGGGGACCAGGCGAGATCGCGGACGGGCACACCGAAGTTCACCTGGTGGCCGTTGATCAGTACGTACTTGCTGCCATTGCTGATGGTCAGGGTTCCGCGCGAGGCACCGGTGGCGGCCGAGGCGGCGCCGGAGGCGCCCATCAGCGCGGTGCCGGTCACGGCGGCGGCCACGCTGATGGCGACAGCGGTGGCTCGGATGCGTGTGGTCATGAGTGATTCCCCCAGGAACGTCGACGGGTCGTGTGCTGCATCAACGCCAGAGCCGCGCCACTGTCCCCCGGGGCCGTCGAAGGCCACGCGACCGCCTGCCGCTCTGCTCAGGAGCAAAGCCTGGCAGACCACGATCTTGGAATGGTTCGCTCGGTGTCACAGGCCCGTAACACGAGCGGTGTCCGTAACATCGAGTGGTCCGTATGTTCAGGGAACGGGAGTGCCGTTCATGGGCGGCGTGGGGCGGTTCAGGCGCCGGACGACGTCGATGCCGCTGCCCGAGGGGGCTGCGGGTGGTACCGCACATGCACCGCGGCCGAGCGGTCCTCTCCACCGAGCAGGTCGAGTCGGACGGGGGTGCCCCCGGGGTTGTCGAACAGCCGGATCCCGTCACCGAGCAGCACCGGCGCGATATGCAGGTCGATCCGGTCGATCAATCCGCGTTCAAGAAGCTGGCGGCCGATCGTGGGCGAGAAGACCTCGAGGTTCTTGCCGTCGGCGGCGTGCAGACCGATCCGGACCGCCTCGGCCGCATCGCAGTTCAGGAATGTCACGCCCTCTGCGGGCTGAGCGTCTTCGGGGTGATGGGTGAGGACGAACAGGGGTCCCTGCCAGGCGCCGCCGTAGATGGTGCCCGGGTCGGGGTGGGCGTCCCAGCCGTCCCGGCCTCCCAGCACGGCGCCGGTGGTCCCGGCGTACTCCTCGACGAGGCCGGGGCGCAGCGAGACCCCTGTCATCCAGTCCATCGCATGATTCGGCCCCGCCACGAACCCGTCCAAGGACATCGTGAAGTGCCAGAGCACCTTGCCTCCGTCGGTCCGCCGTTCTGCGTCCGTCGACGACGGTGCGGGGACGGCGTCGACACTCTGCGGGGTCTGTGATGCGGACATGGCCGATCCTCTCCTGGGTGGTCCTCGCACTCCTGGACCCCGCGCACCCCCGAAACTCATCGCACAGCACCAACGTCAGTGCCGCGGGAGAATCCCTCAGAACCCGGCCGCAGGCCCGTCGTAGGCCGCGTTCAGGGCCTGCGTGCGATCCGTGTAGCCGGTGATGCGGATGATCAGCCCGTCCACGACGTCGAGGACCTGATACACGAGTGCGCCCGATCCAGGCGTGGACGCGGTGCCGTGGAGCCACAGCCCGAGGACTATGGCCCCGGGGTACATGAACGTCTCCTCGACCGTCACCCCCGACAGGCGGGTGTGAAGCCGGGCGCAGCGACTGAGGACGCGCGAGCGGCCGCGGCACACGAGTGTGCCTGGTCGGGGCGCTCTCCAATGGACGTGCGGGTGCAGGGCTTCGGCCAGGAGCTGCCAGTCGGCGTTGCCCACGGCCCTGCGCAGGTGAGCGGTGACGGTGCTGAGGCCAGGTCCTCGGCTGGATGACATGTGGTCCTCTCCGAGTCAGGTGGCGCGTCACTGCCGCAAACGGTCGAATGCGTCGGCCAAAGAGTGACTGCACCCCACCCCGCGATCCATTGAGCATTGAAATATGTGACTGTGCAATGATTTCGCGAGCGAGTCCGCTGGGGTGATCAGGCAGGCGCGACCTCCTTACGGGGCCGGGCTGAGCGGGTCGTCGACCAACCCGGCCAGGGGACCGGCTTCGCCCGACGGATCGAGGGCGGGACGAGGTTGTCGGCGGCCGAGGTCAGTGCCCTCAGTGCTGGTACGAGACCGGCACGTTCCCGTGCGGGCAGGCGCTCGACCAGCGCCCGGATCGCCGCGCGCCGGTGGCCGAGGGCGCGGTCGACCAGCCCCTGCCCCTCTCGTGTCAGCCGCAGCACGACCTCGCGACGGTTGTCCGGGTTGACGCGCCGGTCGATGAGCCCGAGGGATTCGAGGCGTTCGACCATGCGCAGGGCCGCGGAGGGGTTGACCCCGAGGGTGGCGGCCATCGCCTCGCGGTCCGGGCCCTCCTCCTCGGCCTCCGGGGTCAACGGGGACTCATCCCGATGTGCTTCCGGCCGGCCCTCGGGCATCTCGTTCCCCTCTCCTCGTCGGCGGCCGCGGACTTCACCGGCCACCCGCAGCGACCATTGCAGACTGCAATGACAAACTGTCGGCATGCCGGACCATGCGGGCGCTACGGCTCCGGCGTCAAGGGTGATGACCGTGGAGGCCGAGCCGACATGCGAAGCGTATTCCTTCGTCTGTCTGCGCCGTGGGCACGCCTGGGAGGGCGAGTACGAGATCCGGCACGTCCGGGACGCCGCCGGATGCCTGCGTGCCGACTATTACGTCGTGAAGCACCGGCTATTACGTCCAGCCAGCTTCACGAGTCCCGCATGCTGCGCATCGGCGGACCGCTCTTCCACTACGCGCTGCTCCTCGTCATCGGCGGCCATGTGGTGGGGCTGCTCGTCCCGGAGGCGTCACCCTGCGCCTGCGGATCAGCGAGGCCCGGTTGCACGCGGTCGCCCTGGACATGGGCGGCGCGGCGGGCATCGCGGCGGGCGTCGCGGCGGTGACCGGCCTCGCGATCCTGCTGTATTGGAGGCTGCGCGTTCCCGCCGTACGCCGGGCGACCAGCCGCAGCTACCTAGCCGTCCCCGCTCCTGACCCTCGTCCTGCTCGCCGGACTCACCGCCACAGCCTCGTCGGTGACCGACCCCTACGACTACCGGCTCGGTGTCGCCGTCTGGTTCCGCAGCCTGTTCACCCTCGACCCCGATGTCACCGCGCCGGCACACGCGCCCCTCGTCCACCAGGGGCACGCGCTCCTCGCCCTCGCCCTGATCGCTCTGTGGCCGTTCAGCCGCATGGTCCATGCCTTCGCCGTACCGCTCGGCTACGCGACCCGCCCCTACGTCTTGTACCGCTTCCGCGGCCGGGCCACCGGTCGTGGGGCGCGGCCCGTCACCGCACGCCGGCGGGTGTGACGAGGAGGCCGCCGACGAAGGTGTGGGTCGGCGCGAGGTCGCGCAGGGTGCCGCTGGGGCAGTGGGCGGGGTCCCGGTCCCAGACGGTGAGGTCGGCGAAGCGGCCGGGGGCGAGGGTGCCGCGCAGGTGCTCCTCGCCGTTCAGCCGGGCGGCCTGGGTGGTGTGCAGGGCGAGCGCCTCGTCGTAGGAGATGGCGTGCTCGGGGCCCTTGACGCCGATGACGGTCTGCCGGGTGGTCATGCCCCACACGGAGCGCATCGCACCGAACTGGCCGACGGGGAAGTCGGATCCGGCACTGACCTTTGCGCCCAGGTCGATCCAGCCCCGGGCGGGGAAGAGACGCGCGACGCGCTCCGGGCCCCAGAAGCCCTCCTCCACCTCGGCGGTGTCGTGCAGCAGCGGCTGCTGGATGGTGACGGGGATGCCCAGGGCGACGGCGCGGGCGCGCTGCTCGGGGCCGGCCAGACCGCCGTGCTCCATCACGAGCGTGCCGGCGGGCAGGCCCGGGTTGCGCTCGAGGACGCGCTCGTAGACGTCCAGGAGGACACGGACCGCGCGGTCGCCGTAGGCGTGGGTGCCGACCCGCCAGCCTCGCCGGACCACGGCCTCGACCGCCTCGACCAGCGCGTCGGGCTCCCAGGTCAGCATCCCGGAGAAGGAGTGGTCGCACGCGTACGGCTCCTCCGTGGCCCCCGCCTCCAGACCGCCGTCGAGGCCGAACTTCACTCCCCACACGCGCAGCCACGGGTCGGAGCTGTAGCGCCAGTCCTCCATGACGTCGAGCAGGTCCTCCACCTGGGCCCTGCCGGTCAGGCCGAGCGCCGAGACCAGAGCCCGCACCCTGGTGTTCAGCGCTCCCGCAGCACGGGCCGCCAGGAGCACCCGGTAGTCCTCGGGGGAGACCGCGCAGTCGCGCACGGTGCCGATGCCGGTGGCGGCGTAGTCGCCGCTGGCCAGGCGCAGTCCGTCGATGCGCTGGGCCCGGTCCGGGGCCGGGACCAGGTGCTCCACCAGCCCCAGGGCATTGTCGATCAGCCGGCCGTCCAGCCTGCCGTCGGCGTCGCGGCCGATGATGCCGCCCGGTGGTACGGGGGTGTCCTCGGTGATGCCCGCCAGGCGCAGTGCACAGGTGTTGACGACGTCGTTGTGGCCGCCGCGCTTGACCAGGACCGGATGCCGGTCGGTGGCCCGGTCGAGTTCGGCAGCGGTGGGCATGCGGCGCTCGGCCAGGTTGAGTTCCTGCCAGTTGGTGGTGGTGCGGATCCACTGGCCCGCGGGGGTGGTCTCGGCATGCTGCCGGATCAGGTCCAGGAATTCGGGGATGGTACGGGTCTGGTGGACGGGAACATCGTGAGCGCCGAGCGCGGCGAAGATCAGGTGGGTGTGGGTGTCGTCGAACGCGGGCAGCACCGTGGCGCCGGGCAGGTCATGGGCCGTGGTGCGTGAACTCACCCAGTGGTCCAGGCCGTTCGGGTCGGGTGACACGGCCGCGACACGGTCGCCGCGCACCGCCAGCGCCCGCTGCGGGGCCCGGCCGGGCACCAGGGTGTGCACCGCAGCGGCTCGGATCAGCAGATCGGCTCCGTGGTCGGTCATCGCATTCTCCACCGGATCTCGAAGGTTTCGTTCGGAGCGTGCCGGGGGCCGCGGGAGACCGGACCGGTGGTCCGTCGCGTCCGCCGACGAGACCGTTGTACGAGCCTGTCGGTGATTCACGTACACATGGCGGGCGTCGGGGCAGGAATCCTGCCAATGATGCGGCCTATCATGGAGATCATGCGACAAGCACTCGACGAGACCGACCGCCGGATCGCGGCCGCCCTCGTCGCCTCGCCGCGCGCCTCCTGGCGTGAGGTGGCCCGCTGCCTGGACCTGTCCGAGCGCACCGTCGTACGGCGCGTCGCACCGCTGTACGCGGACGGCACCCTGCGCGCGACCGTCGTCCGCAACCCGGCACGTTTCCCGCATCTGATCCCCATGGCCCTGCGGATCCGCTGCCGCCCCAACAAGATCCGTCAGGTCGCCCACGCCCTGGCGCGTCGCACCGACACCGTCTGGGTCGACATCCTGGGCGGCGGTGACGAGATCTCCACGGTCTTCTTCCTCGACGGTCCCGACGCCCGCAACGCACTGCTTCTGCGTGACCTGCCCGCCACCGACGCGGTCGGCTCCTGGACCTCCCACACCCTGCTGCGCGTCTTCCCCACTGCGTTCCGCTGGACCGCCGGTCTCCTCTCGGCCGAGGAGCTGGCCCGGCTCGCTCCCGACCCGACACCGCCGCCTGCGCCGACAGCGCCGCCTGCGTCCCTCGACATCGACAGCGCGCTGATCGCGGCGCTGACCGAGGACGGCCGGGCCACCTACTCGGACCTCGCCCGCCGCGCCGGCACCACCGCACTCACCGCCCGACGACGACTCGACGCACTCGTGCGCGGCCGGGTCCTGCGCCTGGCGACCGAGGTCGACCTCGCACTGCTCGGCGCACACGCCGAAGCCCTGCTGTGGATCGCCGTGCGCCCCGGCGCGCTCCAGGAGACCGCGCAGACCCTCGGCGTCCACCCGCAGGTTCGGTTCTGCGCGGCCACCACCGGTCCCGCCAACCTCGTCGTCGCCGTCGCCGCGGCCGACCTCGATGCCCTGTACACCTTCCTCACCGAGTCCGTCGGCGCCCTGGAGGGGATCACCGCCATCGACACCACCCCCCTCCTGACCACCGTCAAACGGACGGGCCTGATCCGACACACCTCCTCGGCGTCCGGGCCCCTGTAGCGATTCACCGAACCGGGCGTTTCCTGCCCGTAGTTCGTCTCCGTCCGCCGACCGCAGGGCGCGGTCTAGGGTGATCCAATGGACATGGGGGCGGCGCTGATTGCGGTGACCGGTGTGGCGGGGACGCTCGCGGGAGTCCTGCTCACCCAGCGGGGTGCCGACCGGGCCAAGAGGCGTGAACTGGAGATGACCCGGGCCATCCAGGATGCCCGCGACAACCGCGACCTGCGCAGGAGCTGCTACTCACAACTGCACCGGGATGCACGGCAGTTCTCGACGGCGCTCGGCCGTCACCTGTACGTCCTGCGGGACGGTACGCCCGGGGACGAGGACATTCGGGCGCTGGAAGGAGCCAAGGACGCCCATCGCGACCGCTGGTCCGAGGCGCTGATGATCGCCCCCGATGCCGTGGTCGCTCCGGCCGGCGAGCTGAACCGGGCGCTGACCCGCGTCTACGGGCAGGTCAAGCGCCTGGAACAGGGGAATCCGCGACCGGGTGAAACCCTGCGGTCAGCCGCCGAGGCGCAACATGCGCTCTGGTCCCTGACCGCCGGGATGAGAGAGGCGATGCGTCGTGATCTGGGTGTCACCGCGCCGGCCGGCAGCGACGCCGCCCGCCGGCCCCAGCCGCCGTCTTCCGGCGATCTCCCGGCCCACATCAGGGACTTCGCGGAACCGAGCGACGGCTCCGGCTCTTGGAACTCCTAACGAAATGATCTTCGAAGTGGTTGGATCGCTCCGGGATCGATAATGCGGGGTGCGGGGTGGCTCGGCAGAAACCCCGGGAAGCCGATGACGAGGTGTGGGCGGTGATTGAGCCGCTGTTGCCGAAGGTCGAGCGGCGGAGTCGGCATCCGGGCCGCAGGCGGCATCCGGACCGACTGGTGTTTCCTGGCATCCTGTTCGTGCTGCATACCGGGATCGCCCGGGAGTACCTGCCGCAGGAACTCGGCTCCGGCTCGCTTGCGGTCACGTTGACCGGTGGCAACCGCCACGGCGTCACTCGGCTGATCCCGCTCCTTGAAGCGGTGCCGCCCGTGCGGGGAAACCAGGGCCGAACGCGTCGTCGCCGGGATCTTGTTCTCTCCGACCGCGGTTACGACCACGACAAGTACCGCGGGCTGGTCCGGGACCTCGGCGTGAAGCCGCTGATCGCCTGCCGCGGCACCGAGCACGGCTCCGGCCTGGGCACCCGACGGTGGGTCGTGGAGCGTGCATTCGCCCATCTGCACTGGTTCCGCCGCCTGCGGATCCGCTGGGAGATCCGCAGGCGGCATCCACGAAGCCTTCCTCATCCTCGGTTGCGCGCTCATCTGCTGCAGGAGGCTCCGCCCTGTACAGCGGGCCTGAGACGGCACTGCGGGGGTTCAGGGCGGAGTGGTCCCTTCCGCCAGATCCTTGATTGCGTCGAGGCGCTGTTCCCACTGGGTGGCGAGGGTGTCCATCCAGCGCATTGCCTGTCTCAGCGGTTGCACGTCGGCTTCGTAGCGGACCTCGCGCCCGGCCCGGTGAGCGCGTACCAGTCCCGCGCGGTCGAGGACGGCCAGGTGTTTGGCCACCGCCTGGCGGGTGACGGGGAGGCTCGCTGCCAGGGATGTCGAGGTGGCGCCGCCCGAGCGGGCGAGGATGGCGAGCACTTCCCGGCGGATCGGGTCGGCCAAAGCTACCAGGACGTCCTCGGGCGCCTGCTCGTCATCGGCGGTGCCGGTCATGCCTTGGTCTGTTCGCAGTCCGCGCGCAGCAGTCCGAGCTTGCCGGGCCAGTTGTGGCTGTTGGCGCGGTGACGGTCGGCGACTTCGTCGGCCGACAGTCCCAGCCGCGTGAAGCCGCTCTCGACCAGGGTGAGTCGGGTGCCGCCGGTGGAGTCGTCCCCGGTCAGCGTGAACTCGACCAAGGTGGCGTTGCTGTCGTCCGGCTCTTCGCCGGCAGCACCTTGCGACCACCGCCAGGAGAAGACGCGTGGCGGCTCGACGGTCTGGATACGGGCGGGAATGACGCCATGGACGCCGTGGTCGAAGATGAGCAGACCGCCGGGGCACAGGTCGATCTTGACCGGCTCTCCATTGCCGAACCAGCGGCCGAGGAAACCTGGTTCGGTCAGCACGGACCACACCCGCTCCACGGGGGCATCGATCGCGATGGACCGTTCGATCGCGTCGGGAATCATTGCAACCTCATCTCGTCCGGATGCGCTACCTCAAGGTTGCACATCCGGACTCCCTTGCGCAACCAAGCAGTTGCGCATTGAGTGAACGGTGCAGGCGCCCCGCCGAGTATCGGGCCCACATCGCGCATGCCGTCAGGGCTTCTCAGGGCCTCTCTGTCAGATCTTGCCGGAGTCGCGGGGCCGGCACGCACTCTCCCACTGCCTCAAGGGCGTGGGGGCACCACCAGCGGCGTTGTCGTCACTCGCCGACTCCCCCACGCTCGGCTTCGCTCGCGCGGGGGACCCCATCGCGTCGACTCCCTCCTCCGCCTTGCAGTTGCGCGCACCAGCCCCCGCTCGGGTCTGTCATAAGGCGCCGTCGCCAGAAGCCGGCCTGACCCGAGTGAAAGGCCCTAGGCGAGGCAGGTCAGAGGGCGGCCGCCGTTGTAGGTGACCATGTCGCCGAGGGCGGCCGCGGCGTCGATGGGCCGGCCGAGGGGGCCGCCCTCCAGTTCCGCGTAGGCCCGGTGGAGATTGCCGACGATGCGCTCGGAGTCCAGCAGGTCGGCGTACCTGCCCAGGTCCGTTTCACGGGCGGTCTCCAGAGGCGAGAGACCGGCGTCGCGGCCTGCCCGGGCGGTGGCCTGGACGAACCGCAGATAGCCGAGAACGTCGTCGACGAGTCCGGGTCCGGCGACGGCTCCGTGTCCGGGGACGATGGTCGTCGCCCCCAGAGGCTTGATCACTTCCTCCAGGACCTGGACGGCACCGGCCACGGATCCCTGGAGGAGGAAGGGCGTACCGCCGTTGAACAGCACGTCGCCGCTGAAGAGCAGCCCCCGCTCGGGCAGCCAGACGATGGAGTCGTTGGTCGTGTGGGCGGGCGTACCGACGTGACGCACCTCGGCGCGGAGGTCGTCGGACCACACGGTGACCGCGTCGGTGTACGTCAGGAACGGCGGTTCGACCGTGACGTCACCCCACTCGACCTCGGTCCAGAACGCTGCCGCCGCCCCCGGCCCGCCCCACTCGATGATGCTCGACCGGGTGGCCTCGTGCCCGACGATGGTGGCACCGCCGAAGAGGTGGTTGCCGAAGGTGTGGTCACCGTGGTGGTGCGTGTTGATCAGCGTCCGGACCGGCTGCGGCGTGACGGTGGCGATCGCGTCCAGATACGCCTGCGTGCGCCGCACCGTCGAGCAGGCGTCCACGCTGATCACGCCGCGCCGCCCGACGAGAAAGCCGGTGTTGTTGATCCACCAGCTGCCGTCGGGCTGTATGTAGGCGAACACGTCCTCGCTGACCTCCTCCACCCGGGGTGGAGGAAGGTGGCCGACGTCGTGGTGGACACTGCTCACTGCGAACTCCTGACGTGATGGAGAGGGATCCCTCACAGGGGCACGGCGCTGCCGCTCGCGGCGGCTCGTCGAGCGCCGCCGCGATCATCGCATCGGTGATGTGCCGGCCGGTACCCCGTTCCCCCGTAACGGGGCACGGTGGCCCGCCACTCGGCAGCCGAGCGGTGAGAACCGCCCGGCACCCCGTGGCGAACACACGGTCGGGCTGTGCGTGCAGCAGTGAGCCCAGCGCCGGCGCCGAGCCCGCCGTCAGCGCCGGTGCGAGCTCCGGGTCCGCCACCTGGCACCGCCCCGCGTCCACCGCGGCGCGGAGGTCGTGGAACGCCCGCGGTGCCAGGTAGCCGTCGGAGTGGGCCGGTTCGGGTCCGTGGTGCAGCAGGACCCGGCTCGGCTCGGGGTGCCGCCGGTGCTGTCGGCTGGTCGGCTGGTCGGCTGGTCCGCCGGTCGGCCCGTCGGCCGGTCGTCCGGGAGCTCTGGGCGAACGCGGCCGCGGGGTCCGCCATGTCCGCGGTGAGACGGTCCATGAGAGCCCCACCACTCCAGCGGCTCCTCGACCGCGACGCGGAACAGGTTGGCTGTCGCGTCGTCACCCGGCATCGAGGAGGCAGATATGAGGAGGCCGAAGGCACCGGCGCGGAAGCAACTGCCGGACTCCACGACCGTCGGGACCGTGCCGGTGCTGGTGGCCGGCGCGGGGCGGCCGGCGCGTGGGTGACCGCGACGGTCATGAGTCCCCATGATGGTACGGAGCGGTTTCGGGTCAGAAACACTTCTCGAAGGAGCGTCGCTCATGAGCGCCCTGGACAGCCTGTCCGGAGAGGAACAGTCCGTCGTCAGGACGGTGCACGCATTCGTAGACAAGGACGTCAAGCCGGTCGTCCGGGAACTGGAGCACACGGACACCTATCCGGAGGCCCTCGTCGACCGGATGAAGGACCTCGGCGTCTTCGGCCTCGCCGTTCCCGAGGAGTACGGCGGCACCCCGGTCTCCACACCCTGCTACGTGCTGATCACCGAGGAACTGGCGCGGGGCTGGATGAGCCTGGCCGGCGCGATGGGCGGCCACACCGTGGTCGTCAAGCTGCTGCTGCACTTCGGCACCGAGGAACAGAAGCGCCGCTACCTGCCGAGGCTGGCCTCCGGCGAGATCCGGGCGACGATGGCCCTGACCGAGCCGGGCGGCGGCTCCGACCTGCAGGCCCTGCGCACGGTCGCCCGCAGGGACGCCGACGGTTACGTGGTCAACGGCACCAAGACGTGGATCACCAACGCCCGCCGCTCCCGGCTGATCGCCCTGTTGTGCAAGACCGATCCGCAGGCGAGCCCCGCACACCGGGGCATCTCCGTCCTGCTGGTCGAACACGGACCGGGCCTGACCGTCTCCCGGGACCTGCCCAAGCTCGGTTACAAGGGCGTGGAGAGCTGCGAACTCTCCTTCGAGAACTACCGGGCGCCGGCCGGCGCGGTGCTCGGCGGGAACGAGGGCCAGGGCTTCGCGCAGATGATGCGGGGCCTGGAGACCGGCCGCCTCCAGGTCGCCGCCCGCGCGCTCGGGGTGGGCTGGGCGGCGCTGGAGGACGCGCTCGCCTACGCCCAGCAGCGCGAGTCGTTCGGCAAGCCGATCTGGCAGCACCAGTCCATCGGCACCTACCTGGCCGACATGGCGACCTCCCTGACCGCCGCCCGCCACCTGACGCTGTACGCGGCCCGGGAGGCGGACGCCGGCCGGCGGATCGACATGGAGGCGGGCATGGCGAAGCTCTTCGCGTCCGAGACCGCGATGCAGATCGCCCTCAACGCCGTCGGATCCATGGTGGTTACGGCTACTCGACCGAGTTCGACGTGGAGCGCTACTTCCGCGACGCCCCGCTGATGATCGTCGGCGAGGGCACCAACGAGATCCAGCGCAACGTGATCGTCAGCCGGCTCGTCGAGCGGGGAGGGCTCGACGGATGAGGAGCGCGAGCCAGAGTCCGGTCCGGCCGGCGCGCCGGAGAACTGAAGCCCCTTCGCTCCACCGAAGTTCGCTCCACCGCTTGTGCCCGGCCGTTCCCGCTGGAGCCCCTGTGGCTGACGGTGTCCGCAATGTGCACGTGCTTCAGCAGTCGCCTGTGCAGCGCATCGTCCCCACTCGCCGCCAAGTCCGAGCCGGCGCTCCGAAACCTCCGGGGGCCGGATCAGACCTGTCTGGCCGGGGGCCGGTCGGAAGCTGCGGGCGTCAGCCGGGAGGGGCGTCCTCGCTCGCCCGGGGCTGCTCCTCCACCATGAACCGGGCGTACCAGTCCGGCCAGTCGGGGTCGGCGTGGCCGATCTCCTCCTCGTGCCTGCCGTGCGCCTCGGCGGCGCGGCGCAGCGCGGCGGCCAGCTCGGCCGCAGATGCATAGGTTGTGGCCATGGGATCTCCTTCCGCCCGGGATTCCCGGCCCACGCGCCCAGACGCTGAACCGGGAGCCTCGGGGGCATGCGCGGATCAGCGTCCGGGCAGCCGGGCGGTGATCTCCTGGACGAACCAGCTGTTGCCGTCCGGGTCGTCGAAGGAGAGGAACGAGCCGTAGCTCCTGCCGTCCGGGTCCGGGCCGTCGACCCGTGCGTCCGTCCCGGCGTGGTGGAACACCCCGCCGGCGTCGTGGAACACACCGCTCACCGGCGCGCCCTTGTCGGCCAGGTCGGCCCGCGCCGCCTCGATGTCGTCGACGGCGAGCATCATGCCCTGGGCCGATCCGGGTGCGGCTGAGGTGACGCCCTTGCCGAAGATGACCGAGGCCGGCGAGGCCGGTGGCGTCATCTGCACCACGCGGAAGTCCTCACCGGTGGCGAAGTCGGCGTCCTCGCGCCAGCCCAGCCCTTTGTAGAAGGCCTTGGCCCGGTCCACGTCACCGACCGGGACCACCACGACCTCGAGCTTGTACTCCACGACCGTTGCTCCTCTCGCACGGGATGCACCATGCCTTCGAGGGGCCGTCCAGCACGGTTCGTCCCGCGTCCGCGAGTACCCCGGCTGACACCCTGACTCACGCCGTGGCCGTGCCCCGGATGCGCGTCGGCGCGTCGCCGAGGATCCCCCGGCCGCACCCGGGCCGTCGCCGTGGATCGCGCGGGGGAGATCCGGCGCTAACCGGCCGTGCCCGGGCAGGGCGGTGCGTCCGGCAGGTGCTTCTTCGCCCACTCGCCGAGTTCCCTGAGGGAGGGCTCCAGTGCGGCTCCCGACTCGGTCAGCCGGTACGCGACGCGCAGCGGCGGTCCTTCGTCGACCTCACGCACCACGAGTCCCGCGGCCCCGAGCTCGGCGAGCCGGTCGGAGAGCATGCGCTCGCTGATGCCCGGGATGGCCCGGCGCAGATTGGCGAAGTGTGTCGGCTGCCCCATCAGGACGGCCAGGATCGGGCCGTTCCAGCGCTTGCCCAGCACCTGGAAGACACGGGTGATGCCGTCGTCCACGCGCTTGCACTCGGCCGTGTCATGGGTCTGCTCCGCCATGGCATCAGGGTACTACCCCGCTGTATGGGGGTGAAAAAAAGTAAGCTCCTGTGTTAGATATAGCTGAGTACGAAACCTCAGCCCCGCGTCGCGCGCCGGGCTCGTTCTTCTGGAGACACCCATGGCCACCCTGCTGCACATCGACTCGTCCCTCTTCCCGGGTGAGGCGTCCGCCTCGCGGGCCGTCACGGACGCCTTTCGCAAGGCCTGGCAGGAGCAGCACCCCAGCGGCACGGTGATCCACCGCGACCTGGCGGTGAACCCCGTCCCGCACATCACCGCCGCCGCCCACACCGCCGGCTTCGCCGATCCCGCCACCCACACGCCTGAGCAGGCGGCCGACTTCGCAGACCGTGTGAAGCTGATCGAGGAGCTGGAGCAGGCGGACGCGGTCCTCATCGGCGCGCCGATGTACAACTTCACGATCCCCTCGACCCTCAAGGCGTGGCTGGACAACGTGATCCTGTTCGGCCGTACGGCGGGCGAGACCCCCTCCGCCAAGGGCACTCCGGTCACCGTCGTGGCCAGCCGCGGAGGCTCCTACGCGCCGGGCACCCCGCGCGAGTCCTACGAGTACGTCCAGAACTACCTGACCGCGGTTCTCGCCGACTTCCTCGGCCTGGACCTCGACTTCATCGTGCCGGAGCTGACCATGGCGCCGCAGAACCCGGCCATGGCCGAGCTGGTGCCGCTCTTCGAGGCCTCCCGTGACCGGGCCCTCCAGGAGGCGGCCACCAAGGCGAAGGCGCTGGCGGAACGCCTCGCCGCCTAGGAGCCGCGGGCCCCGGGTCAGGGGCGGACGAGGACCTTGAGGGCTTCGCGGCGGTCCATCGCACGGTAGCCCTCGGGGACCTCCTCGACGCCGGTGGTGCGGTTGAAGACGCGGCCGGGGTCGAGGCCCTCCCGGCAGAACACACAGGTGTTGTCGGAGTACGCGAAGGGGGCCACGACCAGGTCGCCGCGCTGCAGTCCCGAGGCCTCGGAGCCGAGTTCCTCGTCACCCCGATGAATTCATGGCCCATCGGAGTGCGCTGCTCGGAGGCCGGCAGGTTGTGGTACGGGTGCAGATCGCTGCCGCAGATGCACGACCGGACGATGCGCACGACGGCGTCGGTGGGCTGTTCGAGGACCGGGTCGGTCGCGTTCTCCACGCGCACGTCGCCCGCGCCGTACAGGAATGTTGCCCGCATGGGGTGATACCCCGGTGTTCGCAGTCGGGGGTGGTGTCAGGAGCGGGTGCGCGGGCGGGCGTACTGCTCGTCGGTGACGTGCTCGGCCCAGAGCAACTCGGGAGTGCCGTCGGCCGTGCCCTCCCACATCGCCAGGTGCTCCATGAAGTACTCGGGGGCGGCGCCGTGCCAGTGCTCCTCGTCGGGCGGGCACGAGACGGTCTCACCGGGACGGGCCTCGAAGACCTTGCCGTCACGGGTGCCGATCAGGGCGACGCCGGAGACGACGTGCAGCGTCTGGCCCAGGGCGTGACGATGCCAGGCGGTGCGGGCACCGGGTGCGAAGCGGACCAGGTTCACTCGCATCCGGGACGGCTCGGCGCCCGGATGGATCACGTCCCACCACGCATCGCCGGTGAACCACTCGGCCGGCGCCTTGCTCGTGGACTGTTTCTTGAGGAATTGCACGGGTGATGCTCCCAGAAGATGGATTCTTTGCCGGTACGACGGTGAAATCCGTACACAGGCAACGCTCACATGGTGAATCGGGACGTGCAAAGGGGAGAGTTTCTTCCCGGGACGCATGCATCCTGGGAAGAATTTCTCCCACCCGCCCGGGCGACCCTCGGTGCGAGACCGACCCGTGTGACCAGCAGCGCGCACCTGAAGGAACTGGGCGAGTTCCTCAAGGCCCGGCAGGCTGAGGCAAGGCCGGTGCCCGGCCCGGCGGCGGGCCGCCCAGAAGGTGCAGCCGCAGCTGCAGCGGCTGCTGGACGATCTGACGTCCACCCCGGCCATCGTCCTGGGACGGCGTATGAACATCCTCGCCTGGAATTCCCCCGGGGCGGCCCGCGTCACCGATTTCTCGCGGATCCCGGAGAAGCGGCGCACTTACGTACGGCTGCTTTTCACCGGGCCCGCGCTGCGGCGGCTTCGTTCGGAGTGGGACACAGTGGCCCGGACCTGCGTCGCCCGAGTTGCGCACGGAGGCCGCCGAGTACCCCCAGGACGAGCAGCTGGCCGTGCCGGTCGGTGAGCTGTCCGTGCAGGACGAGGACTTCCGGACCTGGTGGGCCGCCCACGACGTCGACGCCATGAGCGTGGCACCAAGATCCTGCACCATCCTGTCGTGGGCGAACTCGCCCTCGACCGGGACACCCTCACCGTCGGCACGGACCCCGACCGGCAACTGGTCGTGTGGACGGCCGAGCCCGGCACGCCCACTCACGACGGGCTGCGCCTGCTCGCCTCCTGGGGCGGCCGAGCAGCAGCCCGCCGCCCCAGGGTGCCGTGATCATGCTCTGCCCGACGGGGCCCCGGCTAGGATCTCGGCCGACGCTCCGGTTGCGGTGATGCGGGCTTGCCGCGCTGGGTCGTGGCGGTCACGTGCTCGGGGTCGAGTATGTGGTCGCCGTACAGATCCTGCAGCCAGTTGGTCTGGTAGATGGTGTCGAGGTAGCGCTCGCCGAGGTCGGGCGCGATGGCCACCGCGGTCATGTCCCGTGTGTTGTTCCGGGTCAGCCAGTCCGTCGCGCCGCTGACCACCGTGCCGGTGGAGCCGCCGAACAGGAACCCGCGCCGGGCCATGCGGTGGCAGGTGCGGATGGTGTCCGCCTCCTCCACCCGGATGACCTCGTCCACGAAGGACACGTCGAGCAACGGGGGCACCATGCTCATGCCCAGACCGGGGATCATCCGCCGGCCCGGCTTGCCGCCGAAGGCCACCGAGCCCACGCTGTCCACGGCCACGATCCGCACCGGCCGGTTCCACTGGCGGAAGTAGCGTGCGCAGCCCATCAGGGTCCCGGCGGTGCCCGCCCCGATGAACACTACGTCCAACTGCGGGAAGTAGCGGGCGATCTCCTGGGCCGTCGTGCGGTAGTGCGCCCGCCAGTTGCCCGCGTTGGTGTACTGGCTGAGCCACACATAGCGGGAGTCGGACTCGCACAGGGAGCGGACGTAGTCGATCCGCGTTCCCAGGAAGCCGCCGTTCGCGTCCAGGTCGGCCACGACGTGCACCTGGCTGCCGAGCGCTTCCATCAGCAGTCTGGTCGACAGGTTGCAGCGGGAGTCCGTCACACACAGGAACCGGTAGCCCTTGCTCGCGGCGATCATGCTGAGGGCCACACCCAGGTTCCCGGAAGAGGACTCGACGAGGATGGAGTCCGATGTCAGGACTCCGTCACGCTCGGCGCTCTCCACCATCTCGTTCGCGGCCTTCAGCTTGATGGAGCCGGCGAAGTTGAATCCCTCGCACTTCAGGTAGAGGGGGCATCCGAAGATCGACTCCAGATCGACGAAGAGACCGCCTTCGTTGAAGTCATGGGGAGCGGAAATGACGGGCACGTGGGCCTCCTGAGACCAGGGCTGAGGACAACGGCCTCAGCCGTACCGGCGCAGGTCGTGGAAGAAGTCGTCGATGAGGCGGAGGTCGCCCGCCCCTGCTGCTTCGTCGTAGACGTACTTGCCGACGGCGAGGTCGAGGACGCCGAGTCCGAAGGGCGAGAAGATGACGGGTCGGTCGGTCGGCGGGGCCGCCCGCCCGAGCATCACGTCGTTGAGGGTGCCGTTCAGGAAGTCGCGGTTGCCGGTGCGCTGCTCGACCAGATGGGGGGACGTGTCGGCCTTCAGACAGTGCTCGACGTCGTCGACGAAGTTGGCCGAGGCGAGCAGGATCTCGGGCGCGAGGTCGCGCAGCGAGATGTGCAGGACCAGGGGGTTGTGGGTGAACCAGGCCGGGTCGCTGACATGGGGTTCGCCGGCGATGGTGGCGAAGACCACCAGGTCGCTGGAGCGGACGAGGTCCTCGGCGCTGTCGTGGACGGTGACCTGCGCGGTGGTGTCGGCCTGACGCAGGTACCCGCGGAAGCCCGCGGCGCTCTCGGCGGACACGTCGTGCACGCCGATCGTGTCGAACGACCAGCCGGTGCCCGCCAGGAAGGTGTGGATGTAGCGGGCGATCAGACCCGTACCGAAGAATCCGACTCGGGTGGGGCGGGGCCGGGTGCGGCTGAGCCAGTCGGCGGCCAGCGCGGCGGACGCCGCGGTCCTGGTCGCGCTGATGATGGAGCTCTCCAGGCAGGCGAACGGATAGCCCGTCTCGGGGTCGTTGAGGATCAGGACCGCGGAGGCCCGGGGCAGCCCGGCACTCACGTTGTCCGGGAAGCTGGAGATCCACTTGAGGCCGTCCACGTGGACCGAGCCTCCGACGGAGGCCGGCAGCGCGATGATCCGCGCACGGGGACGGTCGGGGAAGCGCAGGAAGTAGGACGGCGGGTTGACCGTGTCCCCGGCGCCGTGGAGCCGGTAGGTGGCCTCGACCAGCTCCACGATCTGTTTCTCGCGTCCGCTGAGCGCTTGCTGCACCTGCGTACCGGTGATCACCGCGAACGTCGGCGCCGAGTCCCCCTGCGGGACGGACGGCTGGGCGGCGGTGGACGACATACGGGTCATCGCTGGCTTGCCTCCGGGGTCGGGCAGCAGTCGGCCAGGCGGCGGGGTTCGGCCATGCCGACCACCACCTGCCGCTCTCCGGTGAAGGGCTCTCTGCTGTGCGCAGTGCGGATGTTGTCGACGAGCAGCAGGTCACCGGCCTGCCAGGGCTCGCGTCGGGTGTGCTCCTCGTAGGTGGCGTTGAGCAGCTGGACGACGTCCTCGCCGATCGGCGAGCCGTCGCCGTAGCGGGTGTTGAACGGCAGTCCGTCCTCGCCGTAGACGTCCACCAGGTACTCGCGCACCTCCTCGGCCAGCGTCCACTGGTTGAGGAAGGCGACCTGGTTGAACCAGCAGCGCCGGCCTGTGAGCGGATGGCGCACGATGGCGCTGCGGCGCTGCTCGGTGCGCAGGGAGCCGTCCGCCAGCCAGGTGAAGTCGATGGCGTTGGCCCTGCAGTAGTGCTCGATCTCCGTGCGGTCGTCCGTGCCGAACGACTCCGTCAGGGACGCCCCGATCTCGTCGTTGTAGGAGCGGGTCAGCAGCCAGCCCTCGCGCTCGAACCGCTCCGTCAGCGCGGTGGGCAGCGCCTGGAGCACCTGTTCCGCGTCGGCCACCGCGGTCGCCCCGCCCTGGGAGGGCGCGGTCAGACACGCGAACAGCATCAGGCCGGGAACCTCCAGCAGATAGCTCAGTTCGTGGTGCATGCACATCGGCTGGTTGGCCGGCCAGGTGGTGGAGGAGTACAGCCCGGGGCCGTACGCCTCGCGGGGGGCGAAGGCCTCTCGCTCCGGCATGAGCACGCCGGCGAGCCCTGCGAAGACGGCACCGGCCCGGGACGCCTCCCGCAGGTCCAGGCCGCGGACGAGCAGTGCCCCGTGCTGGGTGACCTGCGCGCGCAGCGACTCGCGGCACTCGGCCGCCCAACTCGGCGCGTCACCGGGGGAGTCGACGTGCAGGATCGCGGGTCTGTCCGGCCGCAGCTCCACGTCGAGAGGCGCTGCGAGAGGTGAGGACGACATCTCGGTTTCCCTTCGGTTGCCCGTCTGGAGGCTCTGTACGACGGTTCAGGAGGAGGACAGTGGTGCCACGACGCCCAGGACGGCCTGTGCTGCCTGGGCCGGGCAGGTGCGCGGGAAGTAGTGGCCGCCGTCCGGCAGCTCGTGCAGGTCCACGTGCTCGGCCAGGAGCAGCCAGTCCTGATAGCGCTTGGCGTGGCCGGCCGTGTGCGGGTCGTCGGCGGCGACGACCACCGAGACCGGCGCGGCCAGCTTCACCGGTGCCGGATCTTTCATGGCGGCGCAGAAGTAGCGGTGCGCGGACACGCAGTCGTGCCGGTAGGCGGCACCGATGTGCTCGGCGTGCTCCGCGTTCAGCTCCGAGAGTTCGGTGTAGCCGCTCTCCGCGGTCAGCCGGGCTGCGATCTCGGCGTTGCTCAGGCCCGTCAGCTCCGCGACGGCGGCGCGCCGGGCGGCGGCGGTGCCGAGCAACTGCGCACCGAGGAACACCCGGGGCACGTCCACGCCGTGCTCCTTGAGCTTCCTGGCCGTTTCGATGGCCTGTGCGGTGCCCGACGAGTGGCCCCACAGCAGGACCCGGGTCAGGCCACGCGCGGCGATCTCGGCGGCGACCCGCTCCGCCACCTGCGCGATCGAGGCGAACGGCTCGTGGTGGGCAGCCAGGTCGTGGCCGGGCAGGTCCACCGCGAACACCGCCATGCCGGTGCTCGCCAGCGCGCTTGCCATCGGCTGGTAGTTGACCGCGTTGCCGCCCGCGTAGGGGAAGCACACCAGGGCGCGCTCCGCCGCTCCGCCCACTGCCGACAGCGGCTGCAGCAGCTCCGTGCGCTGCCGTGCCGTGCCGTCGAGGAGGGCGGCCAGGTCGGCGAGCACCGGGCGCCGGGTGATGTCCTTCAGGGACACCGCGCGGTCGAGGGCGATGGTGAGCCGGACCGCCGTCAGGGAGGTGCCCCCGGAGTCGAAGAAGTGGTCCTTGCGGCCGATGGTGCGCTCGGGGACGCCCAGCAGATCGGCCCAGACGGCCGCCAGCCGCCGCTCGGTCGGGGTGAGCGGGACGGAGTCGTGCTCGTCGGCCGCGGCAGGTTCCGTCTCCTCGGCGAGAGCGGTGAGCACCTTCCGGTCGATCTTGCCGTTGCCGGTCAGCGGCAGGCCGGGCTGCCAGTGGAAGGCCGAGGGAACCATGTAGGCGGGCAGGGAGGCACTCAGCGCCTCGCGCAGTTCCTGCGTGTCCAGACACCGGCCGGCGTAGAAGGCGATCAAGTGCTTGTTCTGGCCCCCGCGGTCGGCGACGACCACCGCACCGTCCCGTACGCCGGTCACCCGCAGCAGGGCGTTCTCGATCTCGCCGATCTCGATGCGGAAGCCGCGGATCTTGACCTGGTTGTCGCGGCGGCCGAGGAACTCCAGCTTGCCGCCGGGGTGCCAGCGCCCCCAGTCACCCCCGAGGTAGAGCCGCTCACCCGGCCGGTACGGGTCCTCCCGGTAGGCCTCACAGGTCCGCTCGGGATCGTTGACGTACCCGCGGCCGACGCAGACACCGGAGAACGCGATCAGCCCCGGGGCGCCCAGCGGCACCAGCGACAGGTGCTCGTCCACGACGTAGACGTGCACGTTGTTGACCGCACGCCCCAGCAGAACGCGCTCGGGCACCGCGTCCATGACCTCGTGGTTGGTGTCGTCCGACGTCTCGGTCAGCCCATAGGCGTTGACCAGCCTGATGCCCGGCTGGATCGCGAACCAGCGCTGGACCAGCTCCCGCTTCAGCGCCTCACCGGTCACCGACACACACCGGAGGTCCGGCAGTTCGCGGGGGTGCTGCTCCAGATACGAGACGACGACCTCCAGATAGGAGGGCACGAGCTGTGCCACCGCCGCCCGGCCGCGCACGAGCGTGTCGACGAACCGCTCCACGTCCACGATCACGTCCTGCCCGACCAGCAGCGTGCGCCCGCCCACCATCAGCGAGGACACCAGTTGCCACAGCGAGATGTCGAAGCACTGCGGGGCGGTCTGCGCCACCACAGAGCCTTCGCCGATTCCCAGGTCGTCGATCTTGGCGTGGAGATGGTTGAGGAAGCCCGCGTGCTCGCACATCGCGCCCTTCGGCTCGCCGGTGGAGCCGGACGTGAAGTAGATGTAGGCCAGCTGACCTGCGTCGACCCGCACTCCGAGATCGCCTTCGGCGTGCGGTTCCGCGTAGGCCGTCTCGATGAGCAGCTTCTCGGTCCCCGGCACGGATTCGAGCGCCCGGTCGAGGTTCTGGGTGCTGCCGGGCTCGGTCAGGACCAGCCGGCACGCCGCCCTTGACAACGTTGCCGCGACCCGGTCGGCCGGGAAGTGCGGCTCGATCGGCAGGTACGCGCCGCCCGCCTTGAACACCGCCAGCGTCGCGGCCAGCCAGTCGAGATGGCGTTCGGTGACCACGGCGACCACGTCTTCGCGGCCCAGCCCCCGCTCCAGGAGCGCCCGCGCCAACCGGTTCGCGCGCGCGTTCAGCTCCGCGTACGTCCACTGCTGCTCGCCGTGCACGGCCGCCACCGCGTCCGGATGCGCCCGTACCCGCTGCTCGAACAGTTCGTGCGCCCGTGCGTCCGGCAGCGAACGGCCTGGCCCGGCCAGCCCCTCCAACTGCTCGCGCACCTCGTCGGCCGACAG